>JAOZJV010000399.1 GCA_029935695.1 Candidatus Krumholzibacteriia bacterium
CATCTGGGCTGGCGGTCTGGAGTTAGCAGAATTCTTCTCCCGGGGGGAGACATTTTGAGAGTTGCTATCCAAATACGACTCCATGATTTCAAGCAGGGCTTCAACTTTTTCAGGAGACGCATTTCCCTGTTTGCGAATCTGCTCCCAGGCCTTTTCATACCGGGCAAACTGAGCGGAGGTCATTTCCAAATTCACTCGAACAGGAACCACCGCGGCAGGAGTCCTTTTCTTCGGTGAAGGCAGAAAAGATGGCTGCATAGCAGCAGCATCCAGGGCTTCCTGCTTTGCCCGTTTCACTTCTTTTTCAACCTGCTGTCGGGAATTTTCCTGTGCAAATTCCGTCCATTCTTTTTCCGTATTTTCATCGGCCACATCGACAATCAATCGGCCTTTGGTGTAGCCTACTTTTCCGTCACTCATGGAGCTTTTCAAATGGGGTAATTTTTCCAGTTTCTTCGTCAGCTTGATATAGTCCCCAATTTTCGAATTCCCAAAGCTGAGCTCTTGCCTGGCGTACTGATTGATGGAGCTATACCCAAGCTCAAGAAACAATTTCCGATTCAAAATTTCCCCAAACCAATCCAACGAACACTGATGCGCCTGGTCTTTGATTTTCAGGGCAGATTTCAATTCCGAATCGACTTTTTGGGCTGGTTGGTGAGGCTGGAATACGAGCAGGGAATTCATGAAAACATCCTTTTACTTGAGGCGGGCGGGAGGTTTTATTTAAGGTACACGAAAAAATCACGAAAAGCAAGCTAAAAGATTAGAAAATAAGCCATTACGAGTACATGTACATCCCAAATATACACCCAAAACCCTATTTTTAACTGCTGGCTCCTTAATGATAATTTTGTTTAACAGTTTACCCCTCAGTTTTTCGTACTACTCAATGAGCAGTTGTGTTTTCAGGAGGACAATAATTTTCCAAGGGGGACTAAAGTCATGAAACAGAGCAAAAAACACCTGATATTTCTAAGCCTAATCATCGCACTTCTGGGGGCCAATACGGCCATGGGAGATATCGATGGATCCGTCATTGCCTGGGGAGGTTTGAAGTTCCTGGAATCCTCTGCCCTGGAGGGATTTGATAACATCGAGGCCGGGGCAGGTTTCAATCTGGGTTTAAAATCCGATGGGACAATTGTTTCCTGGGGATCCAATGATTTCTGGTGCCTGGATATTCCAGAACCCAATACCGAATTTGTGGAAGTGGATGCAGGTCCAGCTCATTCCCTGGGACTCAAATCAGATGGAACAATTGTGGCATGGAACAACAACAACGACGGCCAGTGTGATATTCCCGAACCCAACGCCGGCTTCATAATGGTCGCCGCTGGGGGAACTCACAGCCTGGCCATCCGGGCTGATGGTTCAATAGAGGCCTGGGGCGGAAATTCCAATAACCAATGTGATATTCCACTGCCAAATGCCGATTTTGTGGATGTTGCCGGTGGGCATTATCACAGCATGGGACTGAAATCAGACGGATCCATCGTGGCCTGGGGAGAAAATTCTGATGGCCAGTGCAACGTACCTGAGCCCAATGCCGATTTTATTGATGTCGCGGTAGGCAAGTGGCACAGTATTGGGCTGAAATCAGATGGTAGGGTTGTTACCTGGGGATACAATCACGTGGGACAATTGGATGTCCCTGAACCCAACGCCGAGTTTGAGACCATAGACGCCAGCGAGTCAATGTGTGTTGGTCTCAAGTTTGATGGATCAGTGGTGGCCTGGGGAGATAACGAGCATGGTCAGTGCAATCTTCCAGACCATAACAGTGATTTCATCGCGGTCCGCACCGGTGGGTTTCATTGTATTGGCCTGCAATCCGACAAAACCGTAGTGCAATGGGGAGAACCTCACTTTGGGCAGTTTATGCCTGGAGAAACAAACACGGATTATATGAAAATTTCTGCCGGTGAACAGGGTGGTCTGGGCCTGAAGAATGACGGGAGCCTTGTGGCCTTTGGTATTAATGCGAATGGTGTTTATGATATTCCTGAACCCAACACCAACTTTATCGATGTTGCTTCTCTTTGCACCCACAATCTTGCCTTAAAGTCAGATGGCTCTCTTGCTGCGTGGGGAACTAATGAACAGGGACAGTGCAATGTACCTGAGCCCAATGCCGATTTTACAGATATAGCGGTGGGATATTGGTTTAGTCTGGGGCTTAAGTCCGATGGTTCCATTGTTGGCTGGGGATATAATTACTTTGGCCAACTCGATATTCCCGAACCCAATGCTGATTTTGTTTATGTCGGTGCAGGGTTTTACCACGGCCTGGGCATCAAATCTGATGGTTCGGTGGTGACTTGGGGCCGAAATTCAGATGGTCAAGGCGATGTGCCTTTTTCCAACAGTGAATTTGTCGCTGTTGCCGGTGGTTTCTCTCACAGTGTGGGGCTTAAGTCCGATGGTACGATGGTGGCATGGGGTGGAAATTCTCAAGGTCAATGCGACATCCCTGAGCCCAACGCGGGCTTCATTGAAATTGATGCGGGATCTGGGTTGACCATGGGTAGAAAGTCCGACGGTTCAATCATGGTCACCGGAGTCAACAGTTTCGGGCAGTGTGAGATCCCGGAATCCAATGGAAATTTCACAGCTATCTCTGCCGGTACGTACTTTTGTACTGCAATCCTTGGGCCGGATTTAACTAATGCCGAAGAGTCGCGGCCAGGACTTTCACTCATCAACAGGCCGATGAATATTACTTCTATTGTTCCCAACCCTTTCAACCCTTCCACTGATATTGCTTTTGAAACCAGCCTAACCGATAACCTGAGCATGGAAGTATTCGACATGGCTGGAAATCGTATTCGCACCCTCCACTTGGGCAGCCGGGCACCCGGAATGCACCATGTCCGGTGGGATGGTTGTGATACCCGAGGCAAGAGCATGAGCTCTGGTGTTTATTTCATGCGCCTGTGTGGATCGACTGGAGTTTCACAGGTGGTGAAGGCCGTTTTGGTTCGTTGATTATTTTTGGTGTGGAATTTGGCAAGGCGGCTCTTAACCTGGGCTGGTTCACTGTGGTCAAACTCAGTGGATCAGCCCTGCAACACGCTGGTTGTGTTTTCTTATTCAGATTTCTGTGACAAATCACATTTGAACCCTGTCCTACCCCTTGAGAAGAGCGCAGATAAAGTTATTCCCACCATCGTTGGGGTTCAGTTGGGAGATTTTCCATGTACAACCAGCATCACCATATAGTTTGGATTTTGTCCCTGATGATTCTGGCACTCATTTCTGCCTGCAGCAGCGTTACGGATCCGGCACCACCAGCACCTCCATCCACAATTCAGATATCAATCCAGAACGCGTCCATGACCGAAGGAGACACTGGCTCCGGTTTGCTGGACTTTGCAGTGACTTTATCAGCGGAACCTGACGAAGGATCCGATGTCGCTATGGCCTGGACGACACAGGATGGTACAGCCTTGGTCACTGACGGGGACTATACCTCCAGCAGCGGAACCCTGACTTTTACCCATGGGCAGCCTTTGGTTCAGCAGGTCAGCATTACGGTGCATGGGGACACCAAACTCGAACCGGACGAAACGTTCACCGTGGTTTTAAGCAATCCGACCCACGCCGAACTGGGCACCAGCACCGCAGTCGGAACAGTTTTGAACGATGATGACCAAGCGCCGGTGGGGGAGATCCTGCGAGTGGATCCCAGCAGTTCTCCGGCCAAAAGCGGACAAACCTGGGCTGCTGCCTACCATTCCATTCAGGAGGCGGTTGATGCACTGGCTGCCGCTGGTGGGGGCGAAGTCTGGGTTGCGGCGGGCACCTACACCAGTGGTAGTACTGATGCCGAAGTACCGGTAATAAACCTGAAAACAGACGTCCATATTTATGGTGGGTTTGAAGGATACGCAGCGGGGGCAGGGGCCATGGAAACCGAACGATCGCAGCGTGATTATTTAACGAACATCACAATCCTCGATGGGCAGGATTCTTCACTTCATGTGCTCAACAACCAGAACATTAATGGAACTGTTGTGGATGGTTTTACGATTACCGGCGGTCA
>JAOZJV010000400.1 GCA_029935695.1 Candidatus Krumholzibacteriia bacterium
TGAATGTGGCTGTGGGCGGAAACTGGCCGGGGCCACCGGATGAGAGCACTGTCTTTCCACAGGTTATGCTGGTGGACTGGGTTCGGGTTCACGGCACCATCCCTCAGTAAGTGTCATTTAAAAAAACGGCCAGGCTGCACAGCCTGGCCGTTTTTCCATGTTCAACACCTGCTACTTTTAGATAACCAGATGCAGGTATGTCCTGATCTCCCACTCACGTCCATCAGGCAAACCTTCCGGATAAAGCTCACCCTGCTCCGGCACCGGCTCACCTTCGGGCATGTACCGGTTGCTGTAGCGATCCAGGGTGCGGTAAGTGAGCCTCACTCCCAGCTTGGTCTGGGGCAGACTGAACCAGATGGGTGTGCCCAGAGTGTAGGACAGATCCGCCATCACCTGCATGGGGTAGGTCAGGTTATGGTCGCGATGGTAATCATAGGGGCCAAAATCGTTGAACTTCAAATGACCCGACAAAGCCACAGTCGGCCAGGCAATACGACTGTCAAAACCATAGCGGTGCACCAGCCGCGGGTTGTCTCCGTTGGGTTCAGCAGTGCCAAGGAAGATGTGGCTGATCATGCGGGCGTTGCTGCCCAACCGGTTGACCACCCGGCAGTTGACTTCCCACAGGTCGCCCCAGTCACGGGCCGGCGTCGAACCGGGGAAAGCATACACCTGGTCACCTTCGGAGATGAACAAACCAGCATCGGCCACGGTGTGATGTTTGCGCAGGGTGAAGCCCATGCTCGCGGCCACAGGAGCATCTTCGCGAACATCGCTGTCCCAGGCCCACATCCAGGTCGCGGGTGTAGGATCGTAACTGATCATGATTTCGCCAGCGGTGGTTTCCCGGTTGCTGCGCACGGCAAAAGGATCATCCAGAAGGTTGCGGGGGCGTCCGGCAGTTCCGGCCAGATCACTTGAATGAGGCATGGGCCCCACCAGAGGTTTCTGCCACAGGAAGTTTGGACCCACCTGGAATTGCCCCATGGTGACGGCCAGACCGGTGATGGCATTGACCTGATTTCCCGAGCCGCTGTCTTTCAAATTCCAGCCAGTGAAAGTGGGAATGGAGGTGGGTCCGGCGTCGGCCACCAGCCCCATATAGGCACCCTGCCCATACCAGTTCCAACGGCCTTTTTGCAACGTGAGCTTGCCTTTGAAACCAAGGGTATCTTCGGCTTTTACTTGATCCTGCCTGACCTCACCCGGGGCAATGGGATCGCCGGAATTAGCCACGTCTTCGTCAATTATCTGGAAGGGATCGTCGATGCGGGGAGCTCCGGACCAGAGGGCACCGCCTTCAAATTTGAAGGGACCAAGACCGGTTTCCATGCCCAACGCTGCTTTTCGGGTGGTGCGAATGGGGATGGCCACCGAGCTGGTCAACTGGGTCTGTTGAGCGAAATCTTCCTGGAACATACCGGTCCACTTGATGCCGCCGATGTTGCGGGTGTACTTGGCAAAGAAAGCCGGGTTGGCCCCCCACCACAATTGAGGGCCAAAGGCCACAGTCATCCCGCGGAGCCCTTTTTTGCCGTCCATTTCAAAACCGATGGGTGCTTCGCCGTTATAAATATCCACATTTTCGCCGTAAAAAGCGTCGCGGTACAAACCGAAGAAATCGCCTTCATATTGCCAGTGCAGGTGGCCTGTGCGGTAAAAGGCATCCAGTTGGAAATAGGTGTCATCCCAGGAAATATCTCCCTGATAGACTTTCACCCGTTCCAGGGACTCGATCGCGACCAAATCGCCATTGCCATCGGTGAAAGTGCGTGTGCGGCCCCGGTTTTCGTAGAAAATTTCATCGATGGGGTTCTTGGGAACACGGCCCAGAACATTAAACGACACATGCCCGACAATGGCATCCGTTGGCTTGGCTTCCACATTGACGTAGAACGACTGACCATGGTCGAAACCCTGAAATGAGGGATAGGAATTCTGAGGCAATTCCACAGGGGGCGTGGTGATGTTCTTGCCGCCAGTGCTGTAGGTTTCAAATTCCATGCGCACGCCGGAGACCCGCACTTTGCTGGTGGTCTTGGCTTCCAGGGCCGCTTTATCGCCCCGGGCCTGCAGCACCGCGCCCATGGGCTCGATGCGATCAAAGTGAGCGCGAATGGTGTCGATATCTGTTCCAGGTGCGTAAGCATCCAGGTGGAAAGCGTCCTGCAGAGCATAATAGGCGGCGCGGGGATAGACATCATAAATGCCCCGCGAATCGGAGAAGCCTTTGGCGGTGATACCCCACCACTCCTCATTCATGTTGTTTTCACCCTCGCGATAGTCTTCGGGATAACCCGAGTTAGGCCACGAGGCATTGGTGTCGTGGATGTCCAGGCGTTCTTCCTGTTTGTACTTCCACCAGCCATCGCTCCACTGGAAAATCAGACCACCGATGGCGTTGCCCACGCGGCCTTTGCCCGCAGACTGTTCGTAGATTTCCCGCCACTGTTCCAGAAGGTAATAAGCCTGGGTGACCTGGTCTTCTTCCATGGTCACGGCGTTGAAAGCATCGGCGCCGAACTCGGTGAAGAAGGTGGGAATACCAAGTTTGTCTTCCACAACCTGATAAAAATCCCGGGCCGAGGTGCCGCGATAAACATTGGATCCAAAAACATCCAGCCCCTGGCACTCTTCGGCGATGATGTCAATGTACTGCAGATCACCGTTGGCCATGGCCACCGGATGATTCGGGTCGCGCTCTTTAGTATCGCGAATGATCTCGCCGAACAGTGAATACAGGTGCTGGGCCCGGGCCTTGTTGCGCTCTCCTTCAGGCAATGCTTCGATTTCGAATGAAGACCAGCTCAAGCCGTAGTTGTTTTCGTTGCCCAGAAGCCACATCAGAAGACCTGGTGTGCCCTCAAACTCTTCCACCAGAGCAACCATTTCAGCCTTCAGCGCTTCGCGCACCTTCGGATCGCTGTAATCGGTGTTGGGCAGCCACACACCATCAAGAGTTAATCCGTAACGCCCGATGGGATGGTTAAGCACTGTAAAAATTCCATATTTTTCATACACATACTGCACCCAGCGCGGAGGCATGCCCACATAATGGCGAATGGTGTTAACACCCATGGCCTTCAGAAGGGGCATCTCTTTGGCCAGAGCCGCTTCGATAATGTGATCGGGCTGAACCCACAAACTGTAACTGTAGTTCTGGCCAATGGGCATGTAGCCCCAGTTCATCCCCAGCACCATGAAATCCTTGCCATCAACCTGCAAACGAGAACCGCTGTCGTCTTTGACCACCTTGATCTCCGGCATGTGGCCAGCAGTGGTTTTGGCCTGCCCTGGGCCGGCTATCAGAAGCAGAAGCAGGGCCACTGCCAGGGTCTGACTTAACCAACGGAGGCTGCAATGATTCTTAGTTTGCACGGGTTTCTCCTTGATCTGGAAAATCTGGATTTAAGGGGGAATCGTCGACGGCATTGGCGGCAATAACACCGCGATACCACTTGGCACTGTCTTTGGGAAGGCGCTTGAGACTATTCTGTTCTATGGCATAAAGACCGAATTTTTTTTCATAACCCAGGGCCCATTCAAAATTATCCAGCAGGGTCCAGGCATAATATCCGTCCACCGGCACCCCGGCGGCGATGGCCTTGTGAATGGCCAGCAGGTGTTGTTGCAGGTAGAAAATCCGCTTCGTGTCGGCAAAACGGCCATCTTTGTCGGCGGCCACATCGTAGGCTGCTCCGTTTTCGGCAATATAGATTTTTTTGGGTGCGTAATTCCTGTTCACATCGATCAGGCTTTTATAAAGGCCTTCGGGAAAAACTTCCCACTGCATGTCCGTCAGTTCATCTTTCGGGGCCATGGGAACAGCTTCGGGATGCCCCTTGTCGTTCATCCTCATGACATTGCGGCTGTAGTAATTGATACCCATAAAGTCCTGGGGAGCGGCGATTTCTGACATATCGCCCTCTTTAACAAAGGGCATTTCCGGTCCCGACAAATGCCCCCGGGCCACCCGGTCGGCGATGGCATCTTCAGGATATTTTCCAAGGAATACAGGATCGAGGAA
>JAOZJV010000924.1 GCA_029935695.1 Candidatus Krumholzibacteriia bacterium
TCTGATCCAACCCTACCGCGAATCGATCAATGGCAGTATAGGATTCAGCACCTGCCCCCAAACACCACAAACCGGTTCCTAAACTATCGCCAGGACCAATCTCAAGAATTCTCTTTTTCTCCCAACCACCACTATTTTTTACAACCTGATCGATTTTTCTAAAAATACTTTCCGTGTATTGAGCTCCCTCATCCACTGTCATTTGGGCGCGTCTTATTCCACCAACTGTTCCCCGGCTGGAGTCGGACCAATATCGAAAATTCTTCAGGAGACGGTGCAATACCATCACCCCGGGAAACATTGAAACCTTGGATTTGATTCCTGATGGCGCGGGATCAGAAACAACAACCTTGGGAGAATTCTGCTGGTGATTCAAAAAATATCCTTCTTGAAAAGACAACACCCAAAGGCAAAAGGCCAAAACTGGCCTTGCCTTTTTTCTTAATTGTACACCAGTATCTTTTCAGCGCAACAATGCAAACTGAACCCTGTTAAGGTGTATCTATCCTCACCAACCGCACCCAACGTACAGTCACATCATCAGGACCGTCACAGGCAATGCGGAAGTCCATGCCATTGTCTAAACCATTGAGAAAACTGGGATGATAAATTTCGAAGGTTACGGTTTTTATACCGCCATCACCCTGATTGGTGAATATCTCGGTTGAAACAACATCATAGTTTGTATTGGTGTAATCCAGATGCCAGGAAGCCTGATTATCATCCAGGATTTCCACTTTGATCTGCACCGTTCCGGACACATGGAAACGGTCATCAAGATCAAAATAAATATAAGGGTTGCCAGTGGATACATCTGTTCTGCGAGCCACGTCGTCGTACCACTGATCGGGACCGATGCTTTGGCTGCCACCAGAATTAAATTCGCGGAAAGTTCGCTGGGTCGCCACTGTGATACCACCGGGTAAATCCCGTTGCATCAACCAGCGTTCGAAGTTGCGGAAAACCTCTGCCGGGCTGTGATAGCTTGTTGTTGGCGTTTCACGAAGGTAAGTCCAGGCATCAGGCGAATTTTCTACTGTTTTGCCAAGGCACATGCCGACATAATTCGACATGGGGGGATTGATCATTTCGGCCACATCGTTTGTCCAAAGAAAACGCATCCTCATCTGAAGGGTTCGCAGCAGAGAAAAACGATAGCGATGGGCATCCCCCGCTGAACTTCCAAACCGCCACTCCCATTGGGGGCCGTATTCTTCGTTTTCATCAT
>JAOZJV010000401.1 GCA_029935695.1 Candidatus Krumholzibacteriia bacterium
ACGTATCCCGTGCAGTGGAATGGCACTGATTCTTCCGAGCGTGGAGTATCCAGTGGTACTTACTTTGTCCGGATGAATAGTGAAGAGGGTATTTACTCTTCCAAGATCATGTTGGTCAGGTAATACCTCGATACTTTTCGCCCTTTGGTGGGCGGAGTAGTTTAAAAGAACCACCGGCAGTCATGGGACTGTCGGTGGTTTTTTGCGCTGCGAAGAATGGCAGGCCCAAAGCGATGAACCAGGATTATCCTCGTCTAGATCTGCACGAAAGAATTGAAGCCGCACCCAGGATGGAGTAGAATGGTGTCAACATCCGGTAAAAAAAGGAAACTATGCGTTTGTTTTTCCCATTCCCTATTCCCCGGTGGGTCTTTGATTTCAGTCAGCAGGGTCCAGCGTAATATTCAGATTTAATAAACCAGGTTGGTATCAATGACTGAAAAGAATATTCCTGAATTCGACCCGCTGGACATGGGGAATTACCGTGTAGACAAATTGCCCAAACGGGAAAAAAGCGGTTTCGAAAAGAAACTGGCATTACTAGGTGGGCCATTGGCCGTTATTGTTTTTCTGTTGTTGCTGCTGGTTATTAAAGTCCCCTTTCTGGAAAATATCGATCCGGATATTCTTGGAAAACGAGCTGCTGAACGGTATCGCGATTTAGGTGCCATCGAGTTTTCCCGCACCAACATTGCCATGCTGGCCATCTTTGCCAGTGCTCTTGTTCTCTGGATCACCGAAGCCATTCCCAACTACCTGACCTCACTCATGGTTATTATTTCTCTGGTTCTTACGGGTGTAACTCCGGAAAAAGAGGCCTATGCTCAACTGGGTCATCCGGTGATGTGGCTGAATATTTTATCCTTTATTCTGGCCAGTATGTTGGTCAAAACCGCTGCTGCAAAACGTTTTGCCCTCTGGTTCATTGTGCGCTTCGGTAAGAGCGCCACCTCTCTGCTGTTCAGTTTCATAGCCATCAACGTTGTTCTCTCCATGTTTATTTCGGCAACAACGGCGAAAGCTACCATTTTGTTGCCCATCTTTATGGTCGTCGCGGCAGTTTTTGGAGCTACGGGGGGAGACAATAAAAACAATTTTGGCCGCAACCTGGTGTTGCAGAATCTGTTTCAGATCAATATTGGAGCAGGAGCATTTATCACCGGCTCTGGCGCCAATCTTCTGGCGGGTGCGCTCATTGCCGGAGCCATGATGTGGGATAAGGATTTTGAATTTTATCGATGGATGGAATTGGCTCTGCCATTGGCTCTGATTAATATTTTCCTGGGCTGGTTTATTGGTTCCAAAATATTCTTCCGCTTGAGCAAAGAAGAGTCGATGCCCCAGATCGAAGGTGGTCTGGAACGTTTGCGCCACGAGCTGAAGGCCATGGGGAAAGTTAAAACCGAAGAGATCAAGGCCGTGGCTATTTTCCTGGCTGTGCTTGCCATGTGGGTCACCGATTCCTACCACGGAGTCAGCAAGACAGCCGTGGCCTTTCTGGGGGCCATCGTCGCCCTGTTGCCCGGCATTGGCGTCGTAAAATGGAATGACGTGGACATTCCCTGGCACCTGCTTCTGTTTTCAGCGGGCGCTTACACCCTTGGTGCCGGCTTCAAGACCACGGATCTACCAAATATTGCCGTGGATGCCGCCTTTGATGCATTGGGCTTTTCCGATTCAACGCCGTTCTGGGTGCTCTTCCTCACTTTGACCGGAAGCATGATATTCAGCTCCCTGGTGTTCCAATCCAAAACTATGAGGACGTTGGTTTTTGTCCCCATTGCCATTGGTACGGCCCAGAAATTTGGGTTCCCCATTCTCAGTCTGGCTCTGCCGGTGGCCCTGCTCATCGAACATGTTTACGCTCTGCCATTCAACAGCAAACCGGCTGCTCTGCTCTATGTGACGGACCAATACAGCATGACCGATTCGGCCAAATTTGGCATCACCATGTTGTTTGTTTCGTGGGTCATGATCATCATCTGGGGTGAGACCTGGATGCGTCTGCTGGGATACACTCCCAACGGTGTTTTCGGATTGTTTTGATTTCAAATCCTGATGGAGAAGGCACGATGAAAAAGAAAAATCTGATCACTCCGGCCTGGGCTGCTTCGGCAATGCTGTGGGTGGGGGCTCTTCTGGTTCTTGGTGGTTGCACCAAAGATAGAATCATTCATGGTCAGCTGTCGCCAATTCAAATGATCACTTCTTCCGAATTTCAAAACATTGATTCCATTGTAGTGGATGAGAACGGGAATATTTACGTGTCGGATATCCAATCAGTCAGCATTTTCAGTACTGACGGAACTTTGATTTCAAAAATTGGGCAACAGGGTTCGGACGATGGGGAATTCACCAACGAAGTCATCGGTCTGTCGATCAATTCCCAAAATGAACTTTATGTAGTGGATCAGGACGGGTTCCGGGTTCAGGCGTTTGACCTGAATGGAAACTTTCTCCGTACTTTTGGTGAAAAAGGTCAAGGGGAAGGCCAGTTTCTTGAGCCACAGGGAATCACCATCGATGCTCTGAATCTTGTTTATATATCCGACAAACTGCGCAACGATGTTCAGGTTTTTTCCCGAGGCGGTGAATTTCTTTACCAGTTTGGAAAAAGTGGAGTTAAGGGTTCAGGGCTGAATGAGCCCGAATCCATGGCCATTGCCGGGAATCTGCTTTATGTGGCAGATGAAGAAAACCAACGAGTTCAGATTTATGATCTGCGTGGTCGGCACCAGGGGCACTTGCCACACTCGGGAATTTTTGCCATGGACAAGAAGTTGGAAGCCAGTCTCGATGATGTGGTTCATCACCCGGACGTGGATAAAAAATTCCACAGATTCCTGGATGGAGATATCGAAGGGGTGGCTTTTGATGGTTCGGGATTGCTCTACATTCTTAATGAAGACGCGGGAGAGATCATTGTTTTTCATGAAGAAATAATGGTTGGTATTTTCACGTCGGATCAGCCCATTCAGAGTGGTGATGGGCTGGCTTTCGATAGTAATTCTCAGCATCTTTATGTGGTTGACCAAGGCAATTCACGGGTTCAGGTCTTTGAGGTTCAGGCCATTTATCAGTTGTTGGGTTTGTAATTTACCCGTTTCCATGGGGGCACTGGTCAAACTGGAAACCGTGATAATGACAGGGGCAGATTCACTTTCAGATCCATCTTCATATTCAACTTCCAACCTGACCGGGTACTCGCCACTTTCATTATAAATCAAGAGAGGATCCCGAACGCTGCTGTCTTCCATGCCGTCGCCGTCCAGATCCCAGTGCCAGGCAGTGGGTGAACCGGTGGAAGTGTCGGTGAAGCGGACCGTCAAAGGAGCCTCACCGTTGGAGACATCCGACTGGAAGGCAGCACCGGCCGGCATTTCAACCACCGTGAACGCAGTCGGTGCCGACCATTCTGACCACAGCAGATTCTGATCCCGATGACGGACTCGCCACCAGTAGGTAGTGTTTTCAGCCAGAACACCGTCGTCAATAACCAGGCGGGTAAGATCAACCTGCTCATTCAGATCAATAGGCTCGAAATCAGGCGCCCCCGTATCCCAGTAAATATTCTCCCAATCCCGGTGGTTTTTCACCAACGGCGCAGACCAATCATTTTCAACAGCGGTCAACTCAAACTCGGCACTCATGATGGGCTGACTGGCGGTGTACGGCGATGCGGTGAGCGATATGGGAAGGGGCACATCCTGATCGGGGGCGAGGGCGATAGGCGCAATCGGAGCGGGGCTGTGCCGGTGCCGGGTGAAAGAATCGATCAGCACATTGTCCAGAGGAACGTTGCCATGGCCGAGAGAGTAGGCTTGGGCAGTGTAGCTGCCGCCGCTGCAATCAATTTCCACCAAAGTATAGCCGTAGTGGTCTCGGGAACGATGTATTTCCGGATAGTCGGTCTGGTTGGGATACATGCCCCACCGGTCCAGGGCGCTGCCGCCACCGCCGGACAACATCAGGCGCAGATTACCTTGGACCGTGGCCCCACGTTCGTAGTTGTGAGAATGGCCG
>JAOZJV010000402.1 GCA_029935695.1 Candidatus Krumholzibacteriia bacterium
CGGTGTCCACCAGAATGTCTTTACTGCGACAATTTTCCAGTTCAACTTTACCACTGCCGGTATCGACGTGGACATTGCCCTCAATATCAATAGCTGTGACACTGCCGCTGCCAGTGTCGGCCAGCAGATTTCCCTCAATACCGGTGGCCATGATGGCCCCGCTGTGGGTATCGAGGACCAGATCGGCCTGCACTTTTTTGGCTTCAATCTGCCCCACGCCCAACTTCACTTCCAGCTCACGGCCTTTGGGAACCTCCACCAGGACATCCGCCCAAATTTCCAGTCCGGAACCTTTACCGCGCACGGTGATCTTGTCCCCACCAAAGAGTTTCTTCAGCCAGGAGCCACCATCCTGTTCCCCTTGAAAGGAAATTGTCGTTTTGGAACCACTGCCCAGCTCGGGATAGACATATTTTTTATGGTCATCAACAGGGAAGATGATATGGAGTTCTGCCTTGTTGCCCTCGCCAGCTTCAAATTCGATCAAACCAGGCTCTGCATCATCACCCAGGACATTGATTGTGACCCGAATCTCATTTCCGGAAGTGGAGCGAACGTCCACCTTGCCAATCAGGTTGGTGATTTTCAGTTCGTCACCGTCAAAAGTGTAACTTTCTTCAAAACCCGCTCCCAATGCGGCAGCGGCTCCCAAAACCATCACTAAAATGACCCCTGGCAATAAAATACTCGGACGCGACATGTGTATCATCACAATCTCCTCGGTATGGTTTATCCTTTTCCCATATAGATGACGCACCGCACATGCAAAAGGTTGCATGACACTCGGGAATAAAAAATGACCCCCGAAACACTGCCCGGAGTCATTAGAATTCAGCCTGAGTTAGAATCAGACACCCACATCTTCCGTGGGGAAAGCCTCTTCGAACATCCGGTTCAGTTTTTCGATCCGGGCCTGAGCGCGCAAACGGGCCTCATCTGCCTCTAAAGGCGTTTTGGCCAGGTTGATGTCTTTCAAGCCTTCTTCAAGGGCTTTCTGCATCCGCGTGAAGTGAACTTCGCGAGCGCGGTTGATATCGATTCCCATGTCTACCCCTTTGCCGGCCGGGTTTGTTGACCCGGAATAAAGGCTGGTCAAAATCTTGATGTCGAAACCCCTGTTGCATGAACCGTACCCTTTTGAAATCGACCAGGGTAAATTGTACTTGAGGAAAAAATTACCACCCCGGTAGTGCGTTTGTCCCGATCAGAAAAACGTTACCACAGGGGCCTGCTGGGTGGATTGAAATAAATACCTGCCTGGAGCGGCAAAAATGATCAGCCGCCAGCTTCCAGGGTTTTTTGGCCCGAGTCCTCGGCAGCGGCCAGAAGTTGGACGACAAAGGTTGTTCCTTTACCGGCCCGGGAATCAGTCATCAGAATTTCTGAACCCCAGCGGCCCAGGATTTCCCGGGATCGGTAGAGCCCGCGCCCTCCCCCGCGGCGGGAACTGAAGCGGCTGTTGAAAATGGCATCCTGCTGATCCTTGGGGATGCCTCGGCCGGTGTCAGTAACCCGCAGGCCGACTTCTTTTCCAGATCGGGAAACTTCCACAGTCAAATGCCTGTGGGAACTGTCCTTCATGGAGCGCACGGCGTTGTCCAAAAGGTTGTCCATGACAAAGCGCAAATCCCCGTTGTCGATGCGGCAACTCATCATCCCAGGCTGAACCGATCCACCAAGCATGGTGGTCTGAATTTTTTCCCGCTGAAAGTCGCCCTCACGAACCAGCAGCATGCCCTGGAGCAGGCGCACGGGGTCGGTGGTGAAGTATGTGTTGATGGTGGTGCGCAGTTGGAAAAAACCATCCTTGATGTGCTTCCAGTCAGTATGCAAATCGGTCCGCATGGTGCGGACCACATCCAGATTGAGCTCTGTTTCAGCCAACTCGTCAATGCGCGAGGAAATGGAAAGCAGAGCCTTGTTCACTTCGGCCACGGTGCCGGTTTCAAACGATGCCTGCTCCGCCAGGTGCAGCAGCCGGAACAACCGGGGTTTGACCTCCACCTGATAATCTTCCGTGACCTGCCGGATGCGCAGCTCCAAATCCGTGGTGACGCCTTCATCGGTGATGTAAGCATCCAACAACCAGACCAGTCTCTCCAAACCTTTGGCCTGGGCAATCACCGTATGGAAAGCGTCTTCCAATTCCTGTTGCAGGCGGAAAAGGGTGTCGAAGTCGGCGCCGGGAACAATGTCGGCCGCAGGTGGTGAAGCTGCTTTGCGCCGCTTGCGACCAGTGACCATTCCGAAGTAGAACGTACTCAACAAAATGCCAAATCCCAGCAGGGATGCGCCCACCGGAAGCAGCTTGCCTGCCCAATCGAAAGGTTTCTCTTCCAGAGCCAGCACCCAATAGGCTCGGTAATTGGACATCACCAAAGCCGTGCTGCCATCGGCCAACTCCCAGAGAGTCGGGTCATGGTTGTATAATCCGAGGTCATCGGAATAGACGGCAAGAGTTGAGAGTTCCTGATCCAGAATTGCGGTGGTCCCGCTGTCAACAATTTGCACCACAATCTCTGGTCCGGCTGATGGCAGAAGATCCACCGCGCCCACCAATCGACATTTCCGGGCTTCGTGTATCACCATGCGGTCACGCCTGAGGCTAACACCATCGTAAAAATAACGATGGAAACTACCGTCATCGGTGCCGGCAAAAATATAGGATGACTTGGGTTGAGGGCCTTCACAAATGACCACACCCTCAAAATTAAAGGAAGTTCGGATGCGTGCAGTCGCACTTTTGGTCGGCCAATCCCACACCACCATCTCATTGGTGCGGCTGTTGTTGCCATTGCGGGTGGATGTCACCAGCTCCTTGATCCCATCACCTTCCAGATCCTGAACTGCCACTGCACTGATAAACCGTTCTCCACCCAGCACCACCCGCATCAATTCTTCACCCCGATTGGACAGGACAATCAGGTAGCTTTCAATATCCAGGGTGCCATTGATCATGACATCGCCCCAGTTGCCCGGAGCCGAAGTGGTGAAAATGATTTCCCGAGTGCCGTCTCCATCAATATCGGTGACCACGGCTTGGTTGCCAGCTGGTTGGGCGGCGCAGATGTATTCCCACATGACCTTGCCGGTGGATGGTTCCACCACGCACACTCCCCGACTGGTGGCATCGTATTTCACGCGCCGAACCAGCACCACCCCCGGGTTGCCCTGGCCGTCGGCATCCCGCAGCATTCCCTCCACGGAATAGTGACCATCCCAATAATCGGGACGGCGGCGATCTTCACCCATGGGCAAAGGCGCATTCAGCACGATTTCTTTCTGGGCCGGATCCAGCACACAGAAATTCCAACCACTGTTGTCCATGGCCCGGGCCACGAAAAAGATTTCTTCAATGCCATCAGCGTTCAGATCGGCACTGACTCCCAAACGGGGGCTTTCGTCATCGATATAGTGGTCATCATCAAGATGGATTTCCCAGCGGGGCTTGATGCTGGAATCTTCACTGTCGTAGCCGAGAATTTTCTGGTAAGTGCCTTCAACACATTCCTGCACGCCATCGCCATCGATGTCGCACATGAGAATCGTTTCGTTATGGGGCTTATCGGCAGGGCGATTAATACCACGAATCAGCGTGACTTCATAAGGAGCTTTATCAGCGTCGAGGCTCAATTCTTCAGATGGGCCAGACAGTTTGCCACAACCTGCAAAACCCCACAGGACAGACCAGATCACTGATCCGGCCAGAAGTATGAATATTTTGTTGGATGGATTTCGTGGGAAAAAGTTCATTGGCCTCGGGCAAGGGGGGATGTTTTTGTTGTTTTGTGCTTATTGAATGTAAATTATACCGTATTTGCCTTCTTTTTTCTACCCAAAGATGGAGATTGGGCCAGAATAATACCCCCGAGCATGAGAGCACAGCCGGCGATCCCCCGCGCAGAAAGATTTTCAGAGAGGATGATCCATCCCCCAAGAGCAGCAAAAATCCCTTCCATACTGAGAATAAGAGCGGCGTGGGCGGGATGAGCTTTGCGCTGTC
Source organism: Candidatus Krumholzibacteriia bacterium (assembly GCA_029935695.1). GTDB lineage: Bacteria > Krumholzibacteriota > Krumholzibacteriia > LZORAL124-64-63 > LZORAL124-64-63 > LZORAL124-64-63. The sequence continues at coordinate 4,004 of JAOZJV010000402.1, forward strand.
CCAAAATCTGGAGAGTG
>JAOZJV010000403.1 GCA_029935695.1 Candidatus Krumholzibacteriia bacterium
ATTTCCGCCGACGAATACGGTGAGGAATCGGTGGAATTCTATTTTCACATCTACAATCTGCTGGGCGATCCCAGCATGAAAATCTGGCGGCAATTGCCCCAGGATATTGCGGTTACTCATGTGGCCAACCTGCCTGCGGGGTCCAACTATCTGCAGGTGGCCGTGGCCGATTCCGGTGATGATTCTCCCCTCAGTGGAGCCCGGGTGGGCGTGGTCCAAGGCGGGGTGCTCATTGGCTCGGGCGTGACCGGCGCCAATGGCATTGTCAATCTGGATCTCAGTGCCGTGATCGGTGGACCTGATATCTCCATCACCGTCACTGAAGCTGGCGTTGTGCCTTATGAAGGCACCATCACAACCGGCACCGCCACCGTATTTCTGGCCGTCACCCACCTGGATTTTGATGACAGCGCCGGCAACAGCGATCAGGTGATTAATCCAGGCGAAACCCTTGCCCTGACTGCCGCAGTGCACAACCACGGAACCAGCAACAGTGGTGCTTTTACCCTGGAAATTTCTGCTGTGGATGGCCTGGCCAGTCCTGTTGGCGGAAGTATTGATTTTGCTGATCTGGGTGGTGGCGCAGAAGTCATTGCCTCGGCCACTTTGGGCCTTAATGTTGCCGCCGATGCCGCTGATGGAGACATCATCCGGCTGCAAATGGATGCAGGCCGCATTGGTGATATTCACGATATTTCCGTTGCCAGCCTGACGGTTGTGGCGCCTGATTGGGAAATTGTATCCCTGGCTCCGACTGATGGTTCATCCGCGGCCCGGCCTGGCCAAACCACGGCCATGCTGCTGACCCTGCGCAACAGCGGCAGCATTGCTTCCGGCGAAGGCACCGCTGAGTTGACCCTCTTGACCGCTGGTGCATCCCTGGGCACAACCACCGCCATTCTGCCAGCCTGCCTGCCTGGTGAAAGCGTCACCACTGTGTCTGCTTTTGACTTGAGTGTGGATGCTGCCACGGCCACCAACACCAACCTGACGTTTGAGCTGGCAGTCACCACCAGTGAAGGTTATCTCACCAACACCAACTGCGCGGCGGTGGTGGGTCCCGTGGATGTTTCAGCTCCTGTGGGACCAGACAACTACGGCTATTACGCCTATGACAGCGCCGACTATGATTACCCTGACAACCGTCCCATTTACTCCTGGAATGAAATTTCCGCCGAGCTGGGCGGGGACGGAACCAAGCTCGATTTCCCCATGGAAAACGAAGTGGTCTGGATGGTCTTGGATCTGCCCTTTACATTCCGGTACTACGGTCAGGATTACACCCAGATCAGGGTCAGCGACAACGGCTGGGTCAGCTTTGACACCGGTGATGATTATGATTTCTACAACTGGACCATCCCCACTCTTTACGGAGTCGAGGCCCTGGTGGCACCATTCTGGGATAACCTTAATCCGGTGCCCCCGGCCCCGGGCGAAGAGAATGTCAACGGCATCGATCCCGACGGCATCTACGTCTATCATGACGAATCGCTGGAAGCTTATGTAGTGGAGTGGAGTCGCCTGCCCCATTACAAACCGGAAATTCTGGGCATGCAAACCTTCCAGGTTGCTTTGCTGGATCCGGCTGTGCATTCCACTGTCAGTGGCGACGGGGAAATGCTTTTCCTTTACCGTCAGGTGAACAACAACGACAACTTGCGCATGTACGCCACCGTGGGTATCGAATCTCCCGATGGTATGGATGGGCTGCAACTGAGTTACGGTAATATTAACGCACCGGGCATGGCTCCCCTGCAACCGGGACTGGCTGTGCGGGTGACCACTGAAGCTCCTGTCAGAATTCCCTTCACTTTGTCGGAATTGAATGTGGTTTCGTCGGATGGGATGATCATTCTGGAATGGGAACCCGCTGATACGCGCCCGGTTCTTGGCTGGCATGTGGACCGGATCACCGATGGTAACAGGGTGCGCCTCACTGATGCAGCACTGCCGGGTGTGAGCCGCCGTTTCACCACACAATCCAGTGGCCATGAAGATGGAAGTCGCTACCTCCTGACGGCCCTGCACCCTTATGGTGTGACCAGTGAGCCCGGTTCAACCGATTCCCAGGTCACCACCTCCGTGCGGTTGGCCTTGCATCCTGCACATCCCAACCCCGCCCATGGATCCACCACCATCGGCTTCGCGTTGCCCCAGCAGGCAAATGTGCGATTGCGTGTTTATGACGTGGCCGGTCGGTTGGTGCGCACTCTCGTGGATGGCCAGGTGGGCGCCGGTGAAGGCGTGAAGATTTGGGACGGCCGACACAACGGTGGTGCCCAGGCTGCCGGTGGTGTTTATTTCTACCGCCTGGAAACGGGCAACCAAACTCTGACCCGGAAGATGATTCTGGTTCGATAAAGCAACCTGGACAGGTTTGTGGCCGGCTGTAATTCAGCTGGCCGGCCCTGTCCCGGCATCGGAAAGGTGAGCCTTGCAGCTGGTGTTGTTTTTGTTGGTTCTGGTGACCTCCCTCGGAGTGTGGGAAATGCTGCGGCATGTCCGGCACCGGCGGAAAATTCCCATCAGGATCCATGTCAACGGCAGCCGGGGTAAATCATCGGTGGCGCGTCTGATTGCCGCTGGTTTGAAGGCCGGTGGCATGTCTGTGGTTGGCAAAACCACCGGCAGCGCAGCCGCCCTGATCAACACCGACGGCAGTGAAACTCCCGTGGTGCGCCGCGGCGGTCCCAACATCAAGGAACAACTCAGTGTTTTCCGCCGAGCTGCCAGGCAGAACCCCCAGGCCCTGGTCATCGAATGCATGGCCGTGCGGCCGGATCTGCAGAAGGTTTGCGAACACACCATCGTCAAAGCAACCCACGGAGTGATCACCAACGTGCGGCCCGACCATCTGGAAGTGATGGGCCCCTCCATGGATGATGTGGCGGCCAGCTTGGCCGGCACCGTGCCCAACTCATCCCATTTGTTCACATCCGAAGACAAGTATCATGGTTTTCTGGAATCCAGAGCACGCAAAGCCAAGAGCACTTTCACCCTCAGCAACGCCAGCGCTGTTTCTCCTCAGGAAATGAAAAAGTTTTCATACGAAGAATTTCCTGAGAATGTCAGCCTGGCCCTGGATGTTTGTCATTCGGTGGGAGTTGAAAGGGACACCGCCCTGGCTGGCATGTGGGATGTGACTCCGGATGTGGGCGCCATGACCCGATGGCGGTATTTGGAGGAAGTTTCCGGTGAAGGTTTCAAGCATGTGGAATTTATCAATGGGTTTGCAGCCAATGATCCGGACAGCTACATCCGGGTGTGGAAACGCCTGGAACTCAACCGGCATCAGGATAAAGTCATCCTGCTGATGAATATTCGCTCGGATCGCCAACGGCGCAGCAAAGATCTTGCCCCTCTCTTTGGCACCGAAATGAAAGCCGCCCACTATGTGCTGATCGGCGAAGAAACCGCTCTTTTTGGCCACATGATCCGGCGGGGCGGCGTCTTGCCTGAAACCATCCACGACTTCAGCCATCTGGAAGCTGAACAATTGTGGGACAGTCTGGCTGCTTTGGGGCCGGACGGAACCCAGATCATCGGTGTCGGCAATATCAAGGGTATTGGCAACCGTCTTTTGGACTATCTGCGGGCAAAGGAGACGGCGGCATGATCTATCAGAGCATAGGCCTGGGCCTCGTTGTCAGTCTGGTTTTTTCGGAAATCCTGGGTTTGGCCGCCGGTGGACTGGTGGTCCCCGGCTATATCGCACTTTATCTGGATCAGCCCCTGCGCATTCTGGGCACCATTCTGGCTTCCCTGGTGACTTATGGTTCCGTAAAATTGGTCGGCCGCTTTGTCTTGCTTTATGGACGCCGGACCATGGTCTTCTGTGTTCTTTCAGGTTTCCTTTTTGGTTATCTGACCCGCTACATTCTCGTCTTCAACGACGCCCTCCACCTGGGCGTGGACACCAGCGTGATCCAATCCATCGGTTACATCATCCCCGGCCTTATTGCCTATTGGATGATGCGCCAGGGCATCGTTGAAACCCTCTGCACCATGATC
>JAOZJV010000404.1 GCA_029935695.1 Candidatus Krumholzibacteriia bacterium
TCCGCATGGGACGTCATGTGGCCGCCCGGGTGGATGAAGAATTCAGCCAGTGGTTGTTCGCATCGGGCATCCCCCGCAATACGCGTTTGAGCGAAATGGCCCTCAAAGCCAAGCCCACAGTGATTTACGACCGCCGCAGCAAAGGCAGCCGGGCCTACTTTGACTTGGCTGACGAGCTGGTGAATCGTTTTCTGAAGGCATCCGAAGGCGTTGAATCACCCGGCATCACCTCTCTTGAAGACCTGTTGAAATCCCATGCTGAACCGGAAACTGAGCCCGAGACAAAGGATGAAAAGCAGAGTATGGGTGGCCTGGACCGCTTCCTTTCCGCCCTGGGTGGCGACCTGCCCGTGGCCACGCAAATCCCTGCTTATGAAGAGCCGGTCATGCCGGAGATGGTTTCTTTGGATGATCTTCTTGCCGAGGAGGAGAATCAGACCCATTCTTCAAGCAAGAAGTGGAGTGACTGGGAAGATGGTTTCGACTCTGACGATCCCGACTCCGATCATTTGCTGAACTGATACGCCGACCATCTGCCCGGGTCTTCAAAAGGACTGGCCGGTGGCGGCCGGTCCTTTTTTCTTCGTCCGGCAAGGCCCGGATGCGGAGGTTGCACCGTGGCTGCTGAAATGATGAAAAGTCTCGTTTACGATAAATCAAGCATGCCCTGGGATAAATCCCGTGGTTTCGTAATGCGGGAAATGCCCACCCCCCAATTGGATGAGCAAAAAGATTCCAGTGACGCCGAGAATGTGCTGGTCAAAGTCATCTATGCCGGATTTTGCGGCAGTGATCGCGGCATCTGGAGCCGCACCGCTTTCAAAGGCATGATCTTCGACAGCCTCAAGCGGGAAAAAGAAACCACCCGTATCATCGGCCACGAAATGGTGGGGGAAATCGTCGGTGTGGGCTCCAAGGTCACGCCCCGTTTCGGTTATTCAACCAAGGACATCGTTTCCACCGAAAGTCACATTATCTGCGGAAACTGTTACCAGTGCCGTATTGGTCAAACACACATCTGCAGCAAGGATGTGATCATCGGTATTGGTCGCAATGGTTGCTTTGCCGAATACATCAAACTGCCAGCCAATGTTCTGTGGCCCACCGATCCCCGTAAAATTAAAATGAAGGTGGCCGCCCTGCAGGAACCCTTCGGCAACGCGGTGCACGCCTGCACCACGGCCGACCTGCGCGGCAAAACCGTGGCCGTGTTCGGTTGCGGCACCATTGGCTTGTTCGTCATCATGGTGGCCCGTGCCCTGGGCGCCACCCGGGTCATCGGCATCGAACCCAACCCGGCCAATGTTGAGATGGCGCGCCAGCTGGGCGCCGACGATGTGATCCAGCTCGACCTTTCCAAATCGGCCCCCCACGCCTGGAGTGCAGACAAGGAACTGGTGGCCCAGGTGCGCGAAACCTTCGGTGGCATCGGCGCCGATGTCTCCATGGAAATGGCCGGCTTCAACAGCAGTGTGAACAATGCCATTCAGAGCACCCGGCGTGGTGGAGAAGTGATTCTCTTCGGCTTGAAACAGGGCAACTTCCACATCCAGGCCTTTGACCGCCTGATCGTCAACGGCATCACCCTGCACAGCGTGATCGGTCGCCGGATTTTTGAAACCTGGTACATTGGCAGGAATCTCCTGGAGGACAAAACCAACGGTATCCAGGAAAAAATCAGCAACATCATCCTGGGTGGTGGCGACAATTCTGTGGTGCACATCGATGAATTCGATCCCGAATCCTTCGAAGACACCTTGCGGGCATGGCCAAAACCACTCATCCAGTTTTAGGAGATTGAGGATGCATATCAGCATCGAATACTGCCAGGTTTGAAATTACAAACCCACGGCCGCCAGTTTGGCAGCCGCTATCGAGGATCACTGTGGTGTAAGTGCTGAGCTCATCGCTTCCGGTGGTGGTGTTTTTGAAGTGAAGATTGACAGTGAACTTGTCTTTTCCAAAAAGGCCCTGGATCGTTTTCCCGAACACGACGAAATCCTGGATATGATCCCATCTGGCTGAAAAACCCCCTCACAACACCTCAGGCCAAGGGGGAGGCCATCTGAATGGTGTCAGAGGGGGATATTTTCAAGCCGCTGAGATTAGTTAAATCTCCTTCAGAGAATCCAGTTCCTGTTTGAGCTGGCGCAATTCGTCCTTGAGGCGGTCCAACTCTTCAGCTAATTCGTCTTCATCAAAATCCTCATCATGGAAATGGTGGTGAGAGCCCCAGTCTTCGCTTTCCATTTCATCAAAGGCCATTTCCAGAGCGCCGCCAATTTCGCTCATGATCAGATCCAGATTCACTTCCCACATCTGGTCTTCGGTTTCGAAACTCAGCTGATTGTCATCGCCGAGGCGAATCTCCAACTGCATTTCATCCAATTCAGCCATGACATCCTGCATACCGTCCATGGCGTCATCCAAAGTGGTGGAAATGAAATTTCCCAGGGCTTCGGCATCCATCACCACCACATTTTCGCCGTCTTCAGAAATGACCGTGATTTCACCATTGTCGATGGTGATCACTTCCTGGGCCTGAACTCCAGAGAAAGCAGGGACCATCAGAATGAGAGTCAGCAGAGCCACAGCAGTTCGTTGATTTAGATTTTTCATGGTCGTCTCCAAAGCTATAAAAAAGGGACGGTGTTATTCCGTCCCCCATTTACGATGCTATCCTGGAGAATGTTGCATTTTTTATGAAGTTGGTGGAAAAATTTTTGTTTCTGGCAGATGCAGCCCTCGCCACCAGCTGTCTTCTGTCTTTATCAGCAGTTTTCCGCCCTGCCCCGATCGTGGTCTGGCCAAAGCCCCGGGCCCCACTCTGTCCCTCAGTGATGGGTATTCAACTTTCACCAGCTCACTTCCAGAAGCCACCGACCGAATCGTGCCCCGAAATTCATCCTCCGGGGACAGAGGCACTGCTGCCTTGAAGGCCACGGTGCCTACCCACCCACTGCCTTCAGGAGCAGCCGGGCCCACTGTGAAAGATTCACTTCGGTAAATTTTTCCTTCGGGCATGACTTGAAATTCAAAAACGACTTTTTCCGATTCATCCAAATATTTCTGATCCAGACGAACGGTCACCAAATTGAGTTTTAGAGAGCGCTGAGTTCCCATTCGAGCCCGCCAGGTGTGCATTTGCTTCATTCTCGAAGCCACTGAATGATCCTGATTCATCAGGGTTGATCCTTCTTTCAACCCCTTGTCCAGGAGTTGATCCAAATCCACCCAGACAGCGGTCCAGTCACGGCCCTTTTCGGCTGTGGCCCTTAATTTTTTCACCTGTTCCCTGGCTTGGGTAAAGGTCTCGTCAAATTGGGACAAATGAGACAACAGTGATTGCTGAGCCATCAACTTATTATGCTTTGCCCAGCTCTTCAGGAATGGAGAATCCAGTTGGGCTTGCTCATTCACCGGGTATAATGCAGGATTTTTTAATCCCGCCTGGTAACGCAGTCTCTCCAGATAGTTTTCGTACACTTCGGGATCAAACAGCACAGCCGGGTTTTCATTCAACAACTTCAGGGAATTTTTTCCGGCCACCAACTCTGCCACCGTTGGCATCGGGTTATCCAGAACCTGGTACAACTGCAAAGTTCCCGCCAACAGTGGTGGTGCCTCATTGCCGCTGAATTTTCCCACTTCCTTGCGCAGGTCCGGCAGGATGTCAGCTACATTTTCACCCGGCCAAACGCCTTTTTTCAATTCTTTTGCAAACGCACCAGTGCGAAAAGCCTCCTGGTGCTCAGCCTTTTTCAACCGGACCAAAGTGAAGGCACTGTTACGATAAGCACGTGTCATGATGCTTGCTGAGGGTGAGACCATTTCCGCAGCTCGATACAAATCCCTGCTCCACTTTTCAGACCACTGAGATGCCTGGAAAAGAACAAGCAACTGGCTCATGCCACCCACTTGCCCAGTGGCAAAGCCCAGTTTTTTCAAACGGGATTCGAAATTCATATCAAGGGCGGCAGCTTTCAGCGCTTTGGT
>JAOZJV010000405.1 GCA_029935695.1 Candidatus Krumholzibacteriia bacterium
CAGTCGGAGTCTGCCACCAGATCCAAAATTTTGCTGGAAGTCGGCAAAAAGGAAATGGGAAATGGCATTTCCGGATTGGAAATATCCACCACCATCAAACCAGAATCAGACAATGTCACGAAAGCAAGTGCACCAGATACCTCCACACCGACAACAATTCCAGAAGTTGGCATCGTGGCAATGATTTGGGGATTAATTGGGTTGGAAATATCCGCAACAACCAAGCCTGAGTCAGATGCGGCAATAAAAGCATAGTCGCCTTGTAATGCTACATCCAAAACAGAATCCGGAGTGGGCAATGGTTCCAAGAGTTCAGGATTTACAGGGTCATTGATATCGATGAGTTGAAGGCCCTGGGAATAACTTGCAATCACGCACAGGCTTTCGTTGATATCAATTCCATAGCAATAAAATGAATCCCAATAATATGAACCGACGAATTCTGGTGAAGTCAAATTTTGGACATTTACTATTCCAAATCTAAAAACACCCATCGACCCATAAGTTTTTTCAGTAGCAAAATAGGCAAAATTTCCATTCACACGGATGTAGTCATCTGCCTCAACATCTCCATACGCCGTCACACGTAAACTCTCCCCACTATAATCAAAACACTCCTGCCCCTGCCCCTGTCCCAAAGCCGGCACCCACAACACAAAAAGAATCACAAAAACTAACCATCGCATTTCAAAACCTCTCTTTTCTCAACCACCACAGTCCGCAATTCCCATGTTGAAAAAGCAGCTGAGAAGCCGCATAATCAGCCTTCAATAGGTAATGCGAGATTTTGAAGGAAATCCCATAACCCTTTTTTGATTTTTATGGGGGGTGTTGAAATTGACTGATTTCCAGTCCGCACCGGTGACCCGAATTCTCAACACCATTTTGGATGGAGATCAGCAGGCCAGTGCCGAGCTGCTGCCCCTTCTGTACACTCAGCTGCGCAACCTGGCTCGCTCCCTCATGGCTGGCAGCGCGCCCGGCAACACCCTGCAACCTACTGCCCTGGTTCACGAGGCTTACCTGCGCCTTAACCCGAATATGGCCCCTGGTTGGGAGGGTAAAGGTCATTTCTTTGCTGCTGCGGCCCAGGCCATGCGCCGCATTCTGGTGGATCAGGCTCGCCGCAAAGGCACTGTCAAACATGGTGGCCTACAGAACCGTTCCCCATTGGATCCTGACGAAATTCCCTTCGACACTGGCGGCATGGATTTCCTGGAATTGGACCAGGCCCTGGATGATTTGCAGAATATGGACCCTCGCAAGGCCGAGGTGGTCATGTTGCGATATTTCACCGGACTAACCATTGCCGAAACCGCCCAGGCCCTGCGAATTTCCGAAGGATCTGTGCAACGGGATTGGCGCCTTGCCCGGCTCTTTCTGTATGAGCGGCTGGCCGAGCTCGGCAGCGGAACCAGTGAGAAAAACCATGGACTCTAAACTTTGGAGCCAAGCCGAAGCCATCTTTCTTGAAGCGTGCGAGCTTCCTCCTGAACAGTGGACGCCGCTGCTGAATGAGCGATGCGCAAATGACCAACCCTTGCGGGATCTGGTTGATCGCATGCTGGAAAATCAACGCAGCGGGCTGCCCGGCTTTCTGGAATCTCACCCACCTCTGGCAGATGCTCTGGACCTTCCCGAAGGAACCCGGGTTGGCCAGTTCACATTGAAGCGGGTCATTGGCCGCGGCGGCATGGGCACTGTTTACCTGGCCAAACAGGTAGAGCCGTCCCGCCAGGTGGCACTTAAGGTTCTGCACCCCGGCCTGGTCGACCGCTCCCTGGCTGACCGCTTCCGCCAGGAAATCCAGATCCTCGGCCAACTCAACCATCGGGGCATCGTGCAAATTTTCGAAGCGGGCACCACGAAGCAAGGGCAAGCCTTCTTCGCAATGGAGTACGCCCCAGGCCGACCCCTTGGGGAATTTGTGCAACAGGAAAATCTCACATCCCAGGAAAAGCTGGACCTGATTATGGGCATCTGCCAGGCGGTGCAGCACGCGCACAATCACGGTATTATTCACCGCGACCTTAAACCATCGAACATCATGGCCATCAGATCTGAAGATGGAACGATCGAAACCCGGGTCCTGGATTTTGGTGTGGCACAAGCCTCAAATCTGCAGGGCCAGTTGACCACTTTGCACACCGTGGCCGGCCAACTGATGGGAACATTGGCCTACATGAGTCCGGAGCAATTGGCCGGGGGAAAGGAAACCCTGGACGCCCGTTCGGATATTTACCAGCTGGGCGTGATCATTTACGAATTACTCTCCGGTCAATTGCCCATTGATGTGAGCTCATCGGGTTTCGTTGAAGCCATGCGTCGAATCAGCGAAGTTGAGCCTACGGGATTGGGCTCCTTGGACAAAGATTTTCGGGGTGATATCGAGACCATCATCAACAAAGCCCTGGCAAAAAATCGACAGCATCGCTATCGCTCAGCCACTGATCTGGCGGACGATATCAAACGACATCTGCAGGGGAAGCCGATTCAAGCCCGGCCCACTTCGGCTATCACGCAAATTTTCAGCCGCGCCAGACGAAAAAGTAGTCGCATTGCCATTATGGCTCTGATTGCTATGACGATGGTCATGTTTTATTGGTCATGGCAGCGGATTTCCGACCAACCCAAGGTACAGGACCCCCTCAAGCTGACCCGCCTGACGCACCGACCCGAAGTCCGTCCTTACAGTCCCCAGATTTCCCCGGATGGAACCAAGATTGCCTACACTGATCCCGAGCTCGGAGCACTTGCGCTGCTGGATATTGAGACAGGTGAAGTGGAAAGACTTTTTTCCGGGACCGATCAAACCAATGGGTTCTTCGGAGTAGACTGGCACCCCACGGAAAACTGGCTGGCTTTGGTTTACCAAACCGGCGAACACATGAATGATCTGGTGCGTTACAACCTGGTCGATGGCACCCGTCAGCTCATCCGGCAATGGCCCGGTGCAACCAGTGTACAGTTTCATCCCGACGGGAAATCAGTGACCCTGATTGGTGATCAAAACCGTGCATTGTACCGTCTGGATCTGGCCAGCGGAGACCTTCAGGAACTCCAGAGAGTCCAGGAATCCGAACTTATTGTTGATCCAGTGTGGTCTCCCAATGGAAAGCGTTTGGCCTATATCCGTTTTGGAAAACCCGGCCGAACGCTGGAGTGTGTAGATTTGAATGGCCACCATTCTATTTTGCTGAACGTCACCACCGAAGAAGAAATCGGAATTTACCGCACTCCAATCTGGGTGGCAGATGATCAACTCCTGTTTTCTACTCCATCCTATGGCGAAAAAGACAATTTCGTTTTGAAAACCCTGAAGCTGGATCCCAATTCCAATGAAGCCCTTGGCCCACCTGAATTTGTTTATGCCTTTCCCAATATGAAAATCACCGGTATGACGTATGCGGCTTCTGCCCGCAGACTCACTTTCATTGTTGATAAGGCCCAGGGCAACACCTGGCTCCTGGACCTCAAAGCGGGCAGCACCGAAGAGGCAAAAGTAGTCAAAGGCCGCGGTTGGCCTGCCACTCCCATTGGATTTTCCCCAGATTCAGAAAGCTTATGTTTGTGGGAAAGACGAGCGACTCCCCTGAGGCATGTTTTCCTGCAGAACCTGCGCAGCAATGATGTTGAATTGCTGGATTGTTTCCCCGGCAAGACCCAGCCCATGGAATTATCTATTGATGGCACTCGGTTAATTACTGGTCAGTATCCCAACCGACTCCAAACCATACCCCTGAACTGTGGTCCGCTGGTTGATTTACAGATGACCATTGATGAGACCGAAAATGGTGTCATTTTAACCAGCTCTGCCGACAGCAACGGCACCAGGTATTTACTCTCTCAGTCAGATAAATTTCTGTTCATTCGAAAGTTCAATCTGGAACATAGGCTGCTGTCCGATCCGGTTCGTTACCCGTTGGTTTCCCCCGATAGCCTGGATTTTGGATATGTCCATTTTGATGGTCATCCCTCAAGACGCATGGTCA
>JAOZJV010000016.1 GCA_029935695.1 Candidatus Krumholzibacteriia bacterium
TGACCGGTTTTGCCGAACAGTTGGCAAATGGCTCTCTGGTCTGGCGAATTGCAAACTTTGAGGAAGAGCCGAACAAGCATCTGGCCGCAAAGTACGGGCTCTACACCCAGGCCCTCATTGTCTCGCAGATTCAGGACGGCAAAGAAGTCCGGTGGAAAAACCTCAACGAGATTTGGCCCCTGGTGAACAACAAGGACGGCTTCGTTTCCTACGTGCAGTCCCAGATCAAGTCGTTTATGGAACCTGCGGAAAAAGCCTCACAGGGGTCGGAAAAGTAAAATGGACAGTTATCTGCTCGCTCTTGGTTCAGCGGCTTGGTTGGGGGTTCTGACCTCGATCTCACCTTGCCCCCTGGCGACTAATATTGCCGCTATCAGTTATATCGGCAAACGTCTGGACAACCCCCGAGCGGTGATGTTGTCGGGACTCATGTATACCGTTGGCCGGATGGTCGCCTACACCGCACTCGGCGCACTTGTCGTCGGCTCGGTACTTTCCATTCCCGAAGTCGCCATGTTTCTCCAGAAACACATGAACAAAGCACTTGGACCGCTTCTGATTGTCGCAGGTGTTCTGCTTCTGGACATGATCAGACTCAGAGCTTATGGCGGTGGTGTCAGCGAACAGCTCGCCTTACGGGTCCAGAAGTGGGGAATCTGGGGACCCCTGGCTTTGGGGGTGCTGTTTGCCCTGTCGTTTTGTCCCATCTCGGCGGCCTTGTTTTTCGGGAGTCTGATTCCAATCGCCATTGATCATCAATCGAGTCTGGTCATGCCGATGGTCTATGGGGTTGGCACCGCTCTGCCGGTTGTGGCTTTTGCCATTTTGATCGCCATGGGAGCAAGATTCCTGGGAAATATATTCAACAAGGTTTCAGTTTTTGAAAAATGGGCGCGGCGGGTGACGGCTGTTGCGTTCATTATTGTGGGTGGGTATTACGTCTTGGTTTATCTGATTGGTGTAGATGTTTAGGGCTGGACGATGGTTAGGTGCTGTCGCCAACTGGGCAGGAAGTGGGAGAGCAAAGCCCATAGTGCCCGATCATTCGGCTCCAGTCTTGGGCTCTTGGCATTTCTTTGGAGAACTTCGAGTTGATGGCGGAGTGCTAGATTTCAATGCGGACGGAATAAATGGAAGCCACAATGGATTACCTCGCCAACATTATCTTTCTGGTTTGGACACCCACGTCACTGACAATTCGGACAAAGTAAATTCCTGAAGGTGCATCAGATCCTGACTTATTATCCCCGTTCCAGGTTGCTGAATTTTCACCAGCTGGAAAGTTTCCCCTGACTACCTGACTGACAAAGCGACCCCGAACATCGTACACATCCATTTGGACATGGCATTCCCTTGGCAGATGGAAGGTGAAGTTCGTCATGGGATTGAAAGGGTTTGGAGAATTTGGGCCAAAAACCAGGTCTGACGGTAACTGGATTTCCTGGCTAACTGGCGTCAGGGAATCCAATGGCTCAGGCAGACAAGCCAAGCCACGACTGGCCAAATTTCCAGTCTGAGAAAAATTGCCAGCCAGATACAATTTGCCGTCGTAAACATCCATGTCGTAAATGGTATCGCTCACACCCTTGCCGTAAGGAATCCATGAAGTTCCGTTCCACCAGGCCAAGCGCCCTGCTGGATTACCATCCACCTCCTCGAACCGTCCGCCAGCATATAAATGGTCCCCGAATTGCTGAAAACAGTTAATTACCTTCTCAAATTCTCCCGCCATATTCTGCCACTGGAAACCATCCCAGATGGCTGAATAATAGGTTCCTTCGAAAGCATAACAGGCAACCAATTGGTCGTTGAAAATTCCGAATGAGTACACCTGACCGGGAAGGCCATTTCCTAAAGATGAATATTGTTCACCGTCCCACATGGCAACTCGGTTGACCTCTAAAGCATCCACATGGGAGAAAGCTCCCCCAACAACAATGGCCTCATTCCAGGAATACACACAACTGACAAAACTATCAAAGTCACCTGGCATGGTTGTCCATTGATTCTCCGCAAGAAACCAAAAATCACTCTCGTTACCATAGCCCAGGGCGTAAACCACACCGTCGTTCATTGCCAGGTCAGTCTTGCCAGAGGCCAGCTGCTCCCATTGATTTAAGGAGGAGTTCCATGAACAAAAGTCTCGATATTCAAGACACCCTCGTTGTTCAGAGTAATTGGCATAAAGCTGTTCCCCCTCACAAACCAAGTTCAGGAAACGGGAAGTCGAACTATGAACATAAGGGCCACCACCAAGGATCAGTGAACTCACATCAATCCAATTACTCCCCGTCCAGGCCGAAGCGGCCGGGCTTGAAACCATTCCGGCAAACTTGAAGCCGCCACCTACCACCAGGTTTCCTGAATAATTGCATAAAGAGCTGGCTCCACTGGTCAGACCCAATCCTCCCTGAACCAAAGAGTGAACCGTTGATCCGTCAAACTTCAGTAAATTGGCCATAACCGCTGTTTGAGTACCGCTGAAACTACCACCGACATAGAGATCACTGCCTACAGCGTGAAAGGCACGGATACTGGAAGGCTCCAACATTTCCAACAGTGAAGTCCATTGTGTACCATCATGTTGTCTCATAAGTTCTTCGCTGTAAAAGAAGTAACCTACATTTGCAGAGACAAGAAGGTTGCCCTCGAATTCACCCATTGTTAGGTGGGCCACACCACCATTTTCAGGAATCATGAAGTTCAGACTTGTCCAGGTATTACCATCCCAGGACTGAATGAAGTCGTAGGTCACTTCATTGGAAAGTTCTTGTGGAGCGCCTGCAATAAGGTGACCCGCATAAGACTGCAGTTGAATCACCCCATTTTCAAAGCCCTGACCAAGGGGAGCAATGGTCATTCCGTCCCAAGAGCAGACCGAAGACACCTGAACCCCTCTAACCTCATCGAAGAACCCAGCAAAAATCAGCTTACCGTCCCAAACACAGAGATCATTAATGGCTCCATCAGCTTGGGCAAAATTCTCCCATTCGGTTCCAGTCCATCGATATTTTCCAATATAAATATCCCCATTGAATACCGTAATTCCATCGGCAACGTACGGTATTCCATTGCCCACGGCGGACCAGGATGTTCCATCCCAACGGGCCACATTATTGACAGGGCATCCTCCGGCCTCTGAGAACCAGCCCATGACAACCAAGTCTCCTTCAAACACGACCATATCTTTTACGTATCCTGAGACCCCGGTTCCAAGAGGAAAAAAACTTTCATCCACAGGATCCCAACCCACAATCCCATTTGCTTCCAAAGCCCCTGCATGCTTGAAATATCCTCCAATAACCTGATTCCCTGAAAAATCGATTATTGAATAGGCTGGTGAATCAAGACCGTTAACGTAGAAACCTGCCTCCCAGTTGTTGTCATAATCCTGCGATTGAGCAAATGTGGGAATAGTTATGATAAGAATAGCAAGTAAGAAGAAAAGAGCATGTTTGTAGATAATTTTAGAATGCATTTCAATTTCCCCTTCAACAAATCATTTAAGCAAACTGGTCCATCTTGAATAAGGAGAGGAAAAACAAAAGTCAAATCCGTTCGATGAACCGCCCCAAATTCACCAGAGACCTCATTGTTTGATTAGCGTTTCAACATTCGAAATCCAAGACTGTACTTAACTCTCCCGATTCTGCAATGAAGCAGGAATTCACTGTAAAACGAATTCCCCAATTTTCGATCAGGCCGAAAAGACCAAACTACAATACTTGCTTGGGCTAAGTCTGATAACAACCTTAAGGTCTGCCAGGCCCTGGCTTACTCTTCCCCTTTCAATAAAGTCGCCAACCGGCCCGGTGCCAGCGAACGACGGTATCTAGCTGGCGTGACTGCAGAACTGAGAAAACGGCAGAAATTATGATTTTGAACATCCAAACATGCTATACTCGCCAAACCGTAACCGCAATGGAGACAAGGCGGACGGAGTTTTTAGCAGGCACAATGGTCCGTCAATGAAGATGCCGGCTGGTGATAAGGCCTCGGTGCTTAGGTGCCAAACGCTGAGGGCTTGGTTCCAATTTGTTCCGTCCCCTTTCCAATATTGTGAATCAAAATGAAGGAAATGAATGCTGACCAGGCGAGAGAGTGAGCCCGACTCCCCAAAAGTTTCATGGCTCCATCCCCGTTACATGGCCGTGCCGGTGGCATTGCTGTGGCTTCTCGTTGGCTTGCTGTGGAGACCCATAGGCGACTACGGAGTAGAGACAGATTTCTACGGTGATTTTTTGCCCCATGCCCGGCAGTGGATGGCTGGTCTGCCCGATGTCCTTTCGGGTTACAGGGGACCGGGCTACTACTTGATGGTGGGGATTCTGGACCGACTTGGTGATGGTTTCCACTTGGCAAAGATTTTGTCGGCTTTGAGTTTGGGAGGCTCAATCTGGCTGCTGGGCGGTCTTTTTGAAAACCTGTGGGGACGTCGCCCGGCTTGGGCTGGGGTGCTCTTTCTTGCCGGGAACACGGTGCTCATGCAGCACGCCTACCGTGCCGCATCGGACATGTTTTTTTTCTTTCTATTCTGTGCTGCTTTGGCTTTTACCTTCATCAGCCGTCCCACACTCCGGACTTGGGCGGCGGCAGGCTTGTTTTCCGGTCTTGCTTTTCTGACTCGTTATAATGGTGTGATGTTGTTGCCGATGGTGTTGGTTGCTTTGGTGGGTTTGGAATCTTCACTCCGCTTCCGTTTAAAGTCCTTTGCAATGGTGATGGGTGTGTGGTTGGTGGTGACGCTTCCTTGGTTTGTTTTTCTTGCAGTGAAGACTGGCAACCCATTTTGGAACCTGAACCATATCCTGATAGCGGAAGCAATTTATGTTGGGGACCCTTCACTGGCAAATATGGCGGGCTTCCAGCCGTCGGTGGGTTTTTCGAGTATTTCGGAGGTTTTGCTCGCCGTACCCTCACAAGTTGGGCAAGTCCTTTTCGGAAACATTCCTGGGCATTTCTTTGCTGATTGGAAGCAACTGGTTGGATGGGGTTGGGGTTTTGGGGCGGTAATTGGCTGGGTGGGTGTTCTGGTTCGGAGGCCGTCGCGCCGTGTTTTGGTATTTGGCTTGGCCGGGCTACTGGGGTTTATGGCCATGCTTCCCGTTTTTTATAATCCGCGATTCATGATTCCACTTTTGCCATGGTGGGCTGCTGGATTTGGTGTGGGGGTGGCAGGGGGAACAAAGTCCATAGGAAAACGATTTCCCCGTTTGTCCAGCACTGGCTGGCCCTTTGCCTTTGCGTTATTGGTGGGCCTGGTGACGGTTGTTGGGGTTTGGCATGCCAATACAGTCTATCGGCAACTTGAAGATGGCGTTTTGCCCACGGAGCTACAGGGGTTGGCCCAAAAAGCACTGAACAGCAGGTTTGAGTTTTCCGCCTCTACTCCTCTTTGTGCCCGCAAGCCACATATGGCCAACAATCTCGGTGTTCCCTTCATCTCTCTGGCGGGTAAATCGGGGTTTGAATCCATTCGAAAAAGTGGTGCACATTATCTGTTGGTTTCACCCATGGAGGCTGTTCTTTACCCAGCTCTGGTGCCACTGATTGACGGCCACACGAGTCCGCCTGGGCTGATGTTGGTGGATCAGGTTCCGGGCGGCACCCTGTATTCAGTTGAGAACCCAGTTCCCCGTCCAGAATCTCCACCGTTGTGGCAACAGGAAGTTTCGACACCATGGCCGGGATTAAGCCGCATGGATTTCCTGCGTTTGCGTCTTGCACGTTGGTACACCCGTTGGGTCCCGGATCGGCGGGTGAGCCCTCTTCTGGAAAAGGTGTCGGCCCAAGGACAGAATTTGCCTTATATAAAAATGAGGCGAGGAGATGCTTTCTTGGCTGAAGGTCAAATAGAGGAAGCCAGAACCTGGTATAGTGACCTGGAAAACTTACCTGATCTTTCGGAGAACGTGGGGCTTCGCCTTGCCCTTCTTGACTACCTGGAAGGAGATGAGGCAGGTTTCAAAAATCGAATGGAAGTTTTGGTTTCAGCTGGTGAGGGAGGCCTGTCCAGACCGGTTAAAGATATGGTGAGGCTTGCGATGAAGCTTAGGCAGGAGGGTGAAGATGAATCAGCAGCGGCACTATTTATCTATGTTCGCAGCCTTGACCCGATGTCACCTGTCAGTGAAGACTACAAGCAGCTGGGGTATTGCTTCCTCAATCTACGCATGCCCCGTCGGGCCGAACAGGCTTTTCTCAATGCCTTGAAAAAGGACCCCGGCGACCGGGAGATCGAAGTGATTTTGGCCAACGATCGTCGACTGCAATACTGATTTTCACAAACCCAGAGAGTTGGGCGATAACTGCCATTCGAATCATTTCGCCTCGCCGATGGTGCCCTGGTGTTCGTTATACCTGTATCGTATCCGGAGTCTATGGGGATGAAACCAGTGATGGTGCGGTCCTTTCGCTGGTCTCAGGAATCAATGGATATGTGAGTAATCTGTTTCATCTTTCGGTCTATCCCAACCCATTCAACCCACGGACTTCTGTTTCTTTCTCCATCGACACTGCTCAAAACGTGGAACTCAGCATCTACGACATGACCGGCAAACGCATCACCGTCTTGGCAGACCGCACTTTCCCGGCCTTGGCCAGAACGTTGACGATTTTGTTGTTCAACTGCTGCCGTCTTCCATCCAGAATTCAATCATTTTATAACCCAAAGCCAAAATGACAGCCCCGATGAACAGGCCGATGATTCCAGCAACCATCATCCCGCCAATGGCTCCGATGAGAATAACCATCATGGGTACAGCCACACCCCGGCCCAGGAACATGGGCTTGAGAAAACCATCGGCCATGCTGACGAGCAAACTCCAGATCAGGAAAAACACGGCAATAACAGTGCTGTCGTTGGCGGAAAAAACATAGGCGGCAATGGGACCCAGAAGGAGAATGGGGGGCAATTGCATGATGGCAACAATCATCACCAGAAGGGCCCAGAATCCTGCACCGGGAACATCGGCAACAACAAGGCCAACCGCACTCAACAACCCTTGAATCATGGCCACCAACAAAACTCCGCGCACAACACTGCGAATGGTGGCGATGGAAATAGTCACCAGCTCACGACCTTTTTCACCACCGAGGCGTTGGGCAAATGAGTAGGCGATACGCCCTCCACCCATGGCGTTCATCATTAATATGCCAGCAATAATCAGCGAGAAAATTGTTTGTACAACCGCTCCACCCATGGCGGCAATGGATCCAGCCATAAATGCGGCCAGGGACTTAACCTGGTCGGCGTGTTTGGCCCCATAACTTTGCAGGTTTTCTGAAGCATGAAGCCATGAGTCGTAAACCTTGCCGCCAATGGCCGGCCATTCTTTCACGCTGGCTGATGGTGGGGGGACGGTGAGAGTTCCGTTGTCCAGACCATCTTTCAAATAAGTGGCGCCGCCGATCATGGAGTCCGAAAGCATGACAGTCGGGACCAGGACCAGGCCAAGAGATACAACAATAAAAATCACTCCGGCGATTTTTTCACGTCCGCCAACCCAGCCTCTCAGCTTTTCGTAGAGCGGGTAAAAGGCCACGGCAATAGTCACACCCCACAGAACCGGCAGAAAAAATGGAGCGATTATTTTGGTGCACCAGAAAATGATGAGGGCCACAAAGGCCAGCCGGATGGCCAGGTCCATGCTGTGATCCATCTGGTTTGAGTTGTTGGTATTTTCTTTCGGTGCATTCAAGGGGGGCTCCTTGGTTAAAGATCTTGTGTTTTCTCAATTATAAAATCCAGCTACCATTTATGACTATCAATTTATTTGAGAAATTTTAGTCCTGAATAGGTGTTGGCGGGAAAGGGTTGCGGGAACAAAGAATTGTCTTTATGGTAGTTTTGATAGGGTTAATTGAAAGGGAAAATTTATTTCTGATTTCAACTTCTGGAGGGAAGAAAATGAAACAATTATTATTTTTGGGTGCCTTGGTAATGAGCACGGTCTGCATGGTGAGTATCGCCTCTGCGGATTTTGTGGAGGGCCGAATCTCTTCAGGTGATGATCCGCTTCCTGTGCCTGTGGTTCAGCCGGTTTCCCGGGTAAATTATGACTCTCTCATTAATTTTGACGAAGCGGATCAACCTTGTGGGTTCATGGATACGGTTCCGCTTTCCTTCGAATACCTGGAGCAGAATGTTGTTTTTTCAGGACCGGAGCCAGGCAGCGGTGGTGCCGTTCTGAACGAATGTGGCAATTTCGGCATCAGTGGCCATTCCGCCCCCAACTTTCTGGCCTTTAATTGTGATGTCCAATACGGTGGTGGCGGTTATGCATCAGCACCCGAGCGGTTGGATTTTATGATTCCAGTGACTGCCGTTTCAGCTTTGGTTGGTGCTTCTTCCTATGCAGGGTTCAGCTTGGAAATGAAAGCTTACGACTCTGACGATGTTTTGTTAGTCAGCACAAGCATCATATTGGCCAGCAATTTGCAGGAAATTTCGGTGGAATCAGCAGACATTTCATATGTGGTTTTTGGTCAGGAAGAAGTCTGTGTCTGGGTGCTTGACGATCTTGGCTTCGATTTGGGCTCTGTTGCTGAAGATGAAACCACTTGGGATGGCATCAAAAGCATGTATCGATGACGTGAATTCCTTCATTGGCTTGGGGCTGATGTTGGCCCCAAGCAAGCACCATCGATTGATGACAGATCTCAGGCTTTCAGCGAGCCGCGGCATTGGCCCTGTCGGCCCTGGCCCGGGCACTGTCGGACGCAGCAAGGGCACCTCTGACGCCTGAGGCGCCGGGTAGTGGAGATTCAGAAAGCACGCTGTCGCGTTGGGCTTTGTTGAGGCTGGTAGCCGGCTCGTCCTGCTTGTCGCTGCATGCACAGAGTATCAAGAGGGAAAGGGCGAGGATGAAGATCATGGGGATATGGCGACGGGGCATGGTGGTCCTCCAATGAGAGTTTTTGGTATTAGAAATTGGTTTTGGCATACTGTCTGATTTTCTCCTGGGTCAGGAAAAGCGGGATTTCTGGCAACTTCATCTTCGCTAAAAAACCGATTGCCGGAGCTGTTTCCGACTCCAGAATCACCAGATGATTTTGCATCTGTTCCAGGATCGGCTGCATCCTGGTCAGCAGGGCAGTGTTGGAGGCATCGGGATCCAGAATGACCAGGTGTGCCGTCTCAGGATCTTCCATGAAATCTGACACAGGAAGGGCAGTGTGTCCCAGGTAGGAAAGAAGTTGTTCCATCCACATCGTTGTGGACTGTTGGGAACTGACCATGGCAATTTTGTAGTTTCTGGATGAACTCGGTGGAGTCAGGAATGAAACATCTCCGGCAATTTCCAAATCCTTCTGAGTGTTGGCCACCTGCTGGTCAACCTGTCGCAGAACCTCGCTGATTTGATCAACATTCACACCGGAGCGTTTGATCAACAGGGCCAGGGTTGCCGCTGAACAGTTCGGTTCGGAACCGAGGCCATGAACTTTGCTCATCATGTCGGCCAGGGCCACGATGGATAACACTGGTTCGCGCTTGGAAGTGTAAATCTGTTCATTGTGATGAAGCCGGACCGTGTCGCACAGCCGTTTGGGCAGCAGCCACTGTTTCAACAGCAAGTTGCCAATGCGCGTATGGGTTGTCCCAAACAATTCTTCTTCTTTGCCAAGTCTGTTGTGTGGTTTGATTGCCTGAAGAAGGGCAAACTGTTCCGGTGAAACAGCCGCAAATACCAACTCCCCGATATCGTGCAACAGGCCGGTGACGAAAGTTTCTTCAGGAATGGGCATGCCACCAGTTTTAGCCAAAATATTGGCACAGGTGGCTGTGTAGACAGCGTGATGCCAGTAGGTCTGTTGGGCTTTTTCATCGGCCATCCCACTCAGGCTTTCGGTGGTCCCAATGCTGATGGCCACATCGCGCAGTTTCCAGAATCCGAGCCGGGTGGCTGCCTGGGAAATGGTGGCGACTTCATGAACACCTTTATAAAGTGGAGAATTGGCGAGTTTTAGAATGCGGGCTGTCAGGGCCGGATCTGTAGAGACGATGCGCTCAATATCCATGGTTGAACAACTCAGGTCTTCCAGAATCATGATCAGTTTCTGGATCACCGCAGGCAGAGATGGCAGGTTTTTTACGCCTTTGACGATTTCTTCTGCTTTTTGATTGGTCGATGTTGCAAGCATGGTGCTCCTCTCTTCTACATTGATTATCGACCAAATCAGGAAAATCTTGAATGTGAACTGCTGTGGATGGCTGTGTTTGCAGGGACATTCAAAAAAACTGGTTACGTAAATTGAATACTGGATTACCATGGCAGTGATGAGTGGTTTAACGCCATTGCATTGCAAGCAGTTTGTTTTCTTCAAGTAAGAGTTTCAGGTTTGAATGATGACCAAAAAACCAAAGAACAACTCATAGCTGAACTTGAGGGTGTTCGTCAACGTCTGGCCCTGAGCGAATCTGCCCTCAAGCTGGCTCAGGAGGGTCCTCACACCAGCCATGAGGGCATGATGGACCTGATGGAACAATCGCCTCTGGGTTTTCAGGTTTTTGATCAGGATGGAAAACCTCTCTGGGTCAACAAGGCCTGGGAGAAACTCTGGGGCATCTCAAAGGAGTATATCCTCACAGCCGACTACAACATGCTGGAAGATAAAAAAGTGATCGCTAATGGGCTCATGCCTTTGGTAAAGAAAGGCTTTTTAGGAGAAATTGTTTCCATTCCATCCATGGAATACGATCCCCGGGAAACATTGGAAGCCGGGCAGACCCGTTGGATATCAACTTGGATCTATCCTATCAAAGATGCGGCGGGAAATGTCTTGAAAGTCATCTTCATGTACGAAGATGTCTCCGAGCAAATGCTGGCTGTGAATTCCCTGAAGCTGAATGAGGAAAAGTACCGTCTGCTTGTGGATAATCAGAGTGATCTGCTGGTCAAAGTGGACCCTGAAGGCAGATTCCAGTTCGTCAGTCCATCCTATTGCGAGACATTTGGAAAATCAGAGGAAGAACTGCTGGGGCATACATTTATGCCGCTGGTTCATGAAGACGATCGGGAAAGCACCGCCAGGGCTATGGAGGATTTGTTTCAGCCACCTCATCAGGCCTACCTTGAGCAGCGCGCCATGACCAGGGATGGCTGGAAATGGTTGGGCTGGCAAGACTCCGTCCTGCTCGACAAAGATGGAAACGTGGCTTCCATTATTGGAGTAGGGCGGGATATCACCGACCGCAAGAAGGCGGAGGATGAACTTAAAATAGCGAAGGAATTTGCCGAGAATCTTTTGGAAACGGCCAATATCATGGTGGTAACTCTCGACACCCAGGCCCGAATCACAACCTTCAACAGGCATGCCGCCGAGCTGACGGGATTCGACAGGGATGATGTTCTTGGCAAAAATTGGTTTGATCTTTTTGTTCCACCCCATGAATCGGAAAACATCCCCAGTTTTTTTGAAGATACTCTCGGCAAAATGCCCCACACATCCCAACATGAAAATTTCATTCTCAAGAAAAATGGCGATGAATGCTTGGTCAGCTGGAGCAATAACGTTTTGCTGGACAGCTCGGGAAAAGTCAGTGGTGTTTTGAGCATGGGCATGGACATCACCAAGCGCACGCGGGATGCCGAAGAAAAACGGGCTCTTGCACTGAAGATTCAGCACAGTCAGAAACTCGAAAGTTTGGGTGTACTCGCTGGTGGAATTGCCCACGATTTTAATAATCTTTTGATGGCCATATTGGGAAACACAGACCTTGCTCTGCTTGAGCTTTCACCGGTGTCACCGGCCAGGAACCACCTTCAGGAAATTGAAAAAATTTCCAGGAGGGCCGCCGAGTTGGTCCACCAGATGCTTGCCTATTCAGGCAAGGGCCGGTTTGTCCTTCAGTCCATAAATGCTTCGGAGCTCATCGAGGAAATTTCGCATCTGCTTGAGGTCAGTGTTTCCAAGAAGGCCATTCTCAAATATAACTTTTCCGAAAATTTACCCACCTTCGACGCCGACGCTACTCAGGTTCGCCAGGTCATCATGAACCTGATCACAAACGCATCTGAAGCCATCGGAGAAAACAGTGGTGTTATCTCCCTGTCCACAGGTGTGATGGAATGCGATTTGGCTTATCTGAATGAAGTCAACAATCTGTTTCAAAGTGATCTGGACGCCCCTTTGCAAGAGGGTATTTATACCTACTTCGAAGTGGCAGACACCGGTTGTGGAATGAATGCTGCTACCATTGAAAAAATATTTGATCCTTTCTTTTCCACAAAATTCACCGGACGCGGCCTGGGCTTGTCGGCGGTGCTGGGTATTATGCGAGGGCACAAGGGAGCCCTCAAGATTTACAGTGAAGAGGGCAAAGGTACCACTTTCAAGGTTCTTTTTCCGGCTAACGAACTTTCGGGTGATTACACCGCAACCTGGCAAATACCCAAGACCAGCCATGCTCTCACTGGGACAGGAACCATTCTGATTGTCGACGATGAGGAAGATATCCGCACGGTAACAGGGATGATGGTTCAGCGGTTGGGATTCAGTGTCCTGAAAGCATCAGACGGTCGCCAGGCCCTGAATGTTTTTCGTGAAAAAAACCATGGGATTGTGTGCGTGATCCTGGATCTGACCATGCCCCACATGGATGGCGAAGAAACTTTCAGGGAGATGCGGCGCCTGAGTCCCGGTGTCAGGGTTCTGTTGTGCAGTGGCTACAACGAACAGGATGCAACCCAGCATTTTGCCGGCAAGGGGCTGGCTGGGTTTATCCAGAAACCTTTCAACATGGTTTCTTTGCAAGCCAAACTGGCGGAAGTTCTGCCAGGCTAAGTTGCTGGAAATCAGCGAATCAGTTCGGCGCTTGAGTAAGGTGATTCTTTGTCCTGCCCATACTGGATCTGAATGACTTTTCCATCATCGGTGGCACCCAGCCCTGCCTCACCCAGCATCCCTGGAATATTATTCGGAATGACGGCCTTGTTCTGGCGGATGAATTTCAGGACTTCGGGTGACCGAACGAACATGCCTTTCAAATCAACATGGGCCAGTTCATTCATCCACTCTGGCACCTCGTTGATGTCGGGCATGGCAACCAGCTTAACCTCTTCGGCACCCACCGTTTTGTTGTTTTTCAGTCTCTCTGTCGCCACATTGATGGTGTACAAGGCCATGGTTGCGCAGGACCGAATGAGTGTTTGATAGCTCTGGGTCGCATCCACAGGTTTCATGTTGGGGTCTTTGATCTCCCTGCTTTTGCTGATGCTATTTTGCAGTTCATTCCACTCGGCAAGCAAGTCTTTACTATCGGCATGAAGGGGGCCGCCGGCCTGGACCCATGCGTCTTTTGCATCGTCAAGCAGATGGCCAATGGTGGCGCGGCCGTAACCGTCTCCCATCACCGCGATCACCCGAAGAAGTTCCAAAACTCCAGCCTGACCGCCAGGCAGGGTCAATGGTGTGCAGAACCAGTCCCGCTTGCCCAGGATATCTTCCAGGTAGCGTTGGCGTCCGGTGAAGACTCGCAGGGAGAGGGCATAGGCAGTCCGGTCCATGCCCACGATGACATCATAATCTTCGCCGGGTTTGCGCCAGGCTTCCCAACTGAAAATCAAATCTTCAATGGGGGGGATGGTCAGGTCGGGTTCTCCATTTTTATCCAAGACCAGCACTGGGTTTTCGGCATCAAAGAGGAACCGGATCTGCCCGTGGGAAACTTTGCCATTTTTTCCAAATGCATCGAGAGGAACCAGGACGAACTCTGCTGAGCGCAGGGAGGCCAGGGGAATCCGCACTGTCCTTAATGTGGTGAATCCGTTGAGAGGGTTGCCGCCGTCGTTGACATTGCGCAGGATCACAAATCCCTGGCCATCCTCCAGTTGGGACCGGGTCCAGTCAATAATTCCCGGGGCCATGGCGGCCATCAGGCCACCAGGGAAAACATCTCGTTGGGTTTGCACGGAGGCCGATGGTGCAATGGCCGATGTGTAGTCGAGCAGCTTGTTGAGCCCGATGACTTTTGTGGGGATGGGTTTTGGCGCAGCTTTCTCGGGTGTGTCCTGGTTTTGGTTTAAATACAAAAACAACAGAAGGGCCACAGCCAGAATGATGGAGGGGTAAAGTAGGCGTCGCATTTGAAATCTCCACAGTTTTTGAAGTCGATGGTCATCAGCTTATTTCATTTAACCATTGAATTTTAATTTTTTCTACACAACACTCCAATAGCCTGGGTCAGGTGTTTTATGATCAAGAGAAACAATTGGGTGATCTGGACGTAAAAACTCTTGCCGTAAGTTGTTGTCCCTCCTTTCCAAGGCTTGGCGATGTCGGAAAATAATCTGAATCTTTCGGTCTTCAGGTGGTAATACCCATGCAACCCAATCAAACAATGATCGACGCAGCCTTGGCTGGAATGACTCATGTTCTGGATCTCGTTCCCACCGATAAAATCCTGGTGGTCACCGATGAAACTACGTTCGGTTGTGGATGGGTGTTTTGGCCGTCAGGGCAGCTCACATTGCCTTTGGCAGTAATCAGGGCATGCCTGGAGGTCTCAACAGCAGTAAAACACACATCGACTATCTGTTTAATGAGCCCACCATTGAGGTGAAGGCATCCAGTGGAGAAGTGTGCGTGGTGATGGAAAACGGAATTCCCATTCAATAATAAAATGATCCGCCATTTTTAAAAAGCTTTTAACAATACCCGGAAAGTCGAGCCCTTGCCCACTTCGGAATCCACAGTAATATTACCACCATGCTTGGTGACGATGGAATAGGCCATGGCCAGGCCCAGCCCACTGCCCAGATCCTTGGTCGTGAAATAGGGGTCAAAAATACGACTCAAATTTTCAGGAGAGATTCCGGTGCCTTTGTCGGCCACTTCCACCATCACCATGGGGCGCTCTTCAGAGCCGATGTTGCAGCCTGTGACGTTGATGATTCCTCCCTGGGGCATAGCTTGCACGGCGTTGATCACCAGATTGGCCAGCACCTGGTGCATCTGGCCTGGATCCACTTCCACAGGCCGGAGATTTTCCGGCAGATCCATGGTGCACGATACATTGGTTCCACTGAGCGAGAATTCCACTGATTGGCGAACAATCTGAGCGATGGATGCTGTCTCCAGCAGGGGCATGCCACCACGGGCGAAAGTCAGCAGTTGGCGCGTAAGACTTTGGGCTCGTTCAGAGGCTTCCCTGACCAGGGTCAGCATCTGCATGTCTGATTTGGGGATGGTGGTGCTGGTTTCCAGCACTGAAAGATTTCCCAGCATCACGGTCAGCAGGTTGTTGAAATCGTGGGCCAGGCCACCGGCAAACACTCCGAGAGATTCCAGTTTCTGGGATCTGATACGCTCTTCTTCCTGATGCAGCAGATCGGTAATATCTCGAAACGCCACAACCCGACCATGGCCGGAGGTTTCACTGGAAGTTTCAGAATCTGGAATTTCGGAAGTGGAAATTTCCAGCATGTGGTCTTTGCGATGGGGGTGAGGCAGGCGGATGTTTGATTCACCCCATTGATGGGACTGCAGGGGCAGAACATCATTCAGATTTTTCTTTAATATTTCAGAATGAGGCAGGTTGAGAATATTTTCGGCAGCAGCATTGGCCAATACGATGATACCGTCGCTGCCCACGGCCAGAACGCCATCAGTAATATTTTTCAGGGTTGCAGCCAGGCGACGAGATTCGGATTTGATCGTATTTTCGGAAAGCCGCAATTCCCAGGTTTGCTGGTAGACTTCATTTTCCAGGCGCCGGGCATAACGGCGGCCGGAAAAAACAG
>JAOZJV010000406.1 GCA_029935695.1 Candidatus Krumholzibacteriia bacterium
GTGCGGTAGATATTCCACCATCAAAAGCCTGATACAAACGATACAGGCCGGAGCCAAAGCTCCGGCCTGTTGGTCAATGGTATGGGACTTTGGTCCAATTGATAATCAAGAACAAAAGCCCCATCATAATGACACTCTCAAACCCATAAACAGTTTTGGGGAATGTTCAACAGCCTCAATGATGGAGCCAGGAGACACTTGAAAGGCAAAAGACAAAACGCCTCCGAAAACAATACGGAGTCTTTGCGGTCAGCCGTGATGGATCATGTCGCTTATTTAAGCAATGTGCTTTCGCAGCTCCGTTTGTCTGCCCGTCAAATGACGGAATTGATGGCCGTTCAGGAGTCCGAAAACCCCGAAATGGAACACTGTCTGGATCGTATTCACTTGGATATCAACCAGATATATGATACCATGATTCAAGTTCGCTGGGCCGCTCTTGGTCAGCGGCCAAGCACCGAATCAGGTTTGAATATTCGCCACGAGACTTTTTGCGAGGATGAGAAAATAGTGTCTTCCATCAAACCAATGGTGTATGTCGTTGATGACAATCCTTCCGTGCTGAAAGCTCTGCCTCGGCTGTTTCGTTCCATGGATTACGATACCGAGTCATTTCCCTCAGCCAAACAGTTTCTCCAAAACAAACCGGATGCCCATCCGGCCTGTGTGGTTCTGGATGTGCGTATGCCACGCATGAGCGGCCTGGACCTGCAACGCGAGCTGGGTCATGCCCATTCCGATCTTCCCATTATCTTTATCACTGGTCATGGCGACATTGACATGGCTGTTCAGGCCATGAAAGACGGCGCTGTCGATTTTTTGCCCAAACCATTTGATGATCAGGATCTGCTGGACTCTGTAGAGCGAGCCTTGCAACATCACGAGAATATCCGCGAAACAAATGAGAAGCTGCAGGAAGCTGAAGAACATGTTCAGCGCCTGACTCCCAGGGAGCGCGAAGTCTTTGAGCATGTGGTCAAAGGCCTGCTCAACAAACAAATCGCCTATGAATTGGGAACCGTGGAAAAAACCATCAAAGTTCACCGCGCCAGAGTCATGCAAAAGATGGAGGCCGAGTCTTTGGCCGACCTTGTGCGAATGGCCGGCCGCCTCGGAATTGAAGGCCCCTCACGGGCCGAGTAGTCGTATTCCCCTTGGTGACAACAGATTACACAGTATTGGACTAAGGTCCAATTGGCAGATGCCTGCCCAACAGTCATAATTCCTTCCGTTAGCTTGATTGTAAAAACCCAACTGAGGAGAAACTGATGAAACGTACATTAATGACAGTAATCACATTGACCATGGTCCTGGCCATGAGCGCAGGCGCATTGGCACAAAACGGAATCTATGAAGATTTCGAAAGTGGAAGCAACGACGCTAATTGGCGTTGGAGTGGTAGTTCAGATACTATTGAGCCCACAGGTGGCAACGGTGGCGCCTACGGCCTGTCGCCGTTATTGGACGTTCCCACTCCTACCCTCCGCTGCGATTACGACGCCGTGGGTTGGACCGGCGATTTCGCTGCCATGGGTGTCACCGGTTTTTCCGCGGATCTCATGACCATCGAAACCAATAATGCCTATTGGACTCTCTACCCCTGCTTTGTCTTGCTTGTCAATCACATGGGAACTCCAGACTACATTGATGACGACGTCTATGTGTATCCCAATCCTGACATGTTCCAACCCCCTGCAGCTGGTGACGGCTGGGCCAATTACAGCTGGGATATCCCCAGTGACTTTGTTGGTGGCTATGGTGAACTTCCTGCCGGTTGGAATGGTGGAACCGGTGGAAACACTACTTTCCCCGAAGACATGACCTGGGAAGATATGATGACCAACGTCGGCCGTGTGGAAATTCGGACTCTGTATCCTGACTATGCAGCCATTTTCCAACTGTACGTGATGGGCTCCGACAACCTGGAACTCTATTACGAGAGCGGCGCTGTGGCCACTGAAGAAACTACCTTCAGCAGCCTGAAAGCCATGTTTCGCTAGACGAAGCAGTTTCTGATGGGTTAAAGGGGCCCGGAAATTCCGGGCTCCTTTTCATATTCCATACTCCTGTATCGAAATATCATTGTTGCCCTGTTTGAAAGGACCCTGCTGTGGATCGCCTGAAGTCTGCATTATTTTATATTGAATGTGGATGGCAGCATGGATTTCCAGTACGCCCTGGTTAACAGCCCCGGCAGCTGCACCGTTGGTGTGGAGAACGCAGATGGCGAGGACGGCCTTCAAATTGCCTGGAATGATGTCGGTTATTTGCATTCCGATCTTGCGATTCACTTCAATCCGGCTCAAGCCCTTTCCTGGGTGACCTGTGATCCCTGGTATATGCGAGTCATGCCTGGAGAAATTGAATCGGTGACTGTCCATTTTGATGCGGCAGGAATGCAGCCGGGCAGCTACCCGGGTTTACTGAAAATTGCTTCCAATGATCGTAGTGCCGGCGAGCAGACCGTGGCCCTGAACATGATCATATCTGATCTCAGCGGCGCTTCCGTGCAGCTGCCTCACGCCCCCGTGCTTTACGGTGCTGTGCCCAACCCCTTCAATCCCCGAACCGAGTTGCAATTTTCGCTGCCCCATGCCGCCCATGTTTCCCTGCATATTTATGATTTGCGTGGCCGGCACGTCAGAACACTGGTCAATGGGTGGACAGATGGCGGTTTCCAGACAGTGATCTGGAATGGTCAGAACGATCAGGGGCAGTCGGTGAGTTCGGGCCGATACTCTGCCCTGCTGGAAGTGGACGGCATTGCCCAATCCCAATCAATGACCCTTGTGCGATGAAAGATATAAAAGACATGAATCACAAAATTCTCATGCTGCCCAGCGAGGTTAAGATGTCCAAGCTATTTGTCACCCTCATCGCATTATTCCTGATGATGACGGGCTCAGTTCTGGCCGCCGAACCCGAGACACGTCAGCTTGCACCAGTGCAGGGCGGCTTTGTTAAGTCGGCTCCAGAAGTTCCGCTGTGGGCGACTGATCATTTGTTGGTGCAGTTCACTGTGGAAGGATTGCAGCTTGCCAACCTGCCGCAGCCCGGCGAAAAAGCCATGGGCGCCGATGCGCGCACCGGCCTCGCTTCTTTGGATCAATTGTTGAACGAAATGGGCGCTGACGGTTTGCGTGCGGCGTTCCCGGCCGTGGCCAACAAATCAAAAGCCGCAGCTCTGGGCACAGACCGTTGGTACATTATTGACCTGGCTCCAGGTGCCGATGTGCCGGAGCTTGCCAAGCGCCTGGCCAGTAATCTCCATTTGGCCGACGCCATCCCCGACATGGTTGCCTTTCCCGCTGTGATACCGAATGACGATATGCACCCGGCCAACTGGGGACATAACAATACGGCGCAATTGCCGGGTTACGATTGGGGTGGCTCCTGGGATCACACCCTGGAAGGTGTGGGGACCATTGGAGCCGATGCCAACGCTCATCTGGCCTGGGATGAAAATCAGGGTTACGGCGACAACAGTGTGGTCATCGCCATTCTGGATACCGGTGTGGACGCGGGCCACCCGGACCTGTTGCAGGTTACCGGTTATGATTTTGGTGATGACGATTCCAACCCTACTGACAATGGTGCGGGCGGCGGCCACGGAACAGCATGCGCTGGCGTGGCTGCGGGCATCACGAACAACCAGATCGGCGTTTCGGGTATTGCAGGCAACTGCAGCATCATGCCGGTCAAAGTAGCCAATTCGTCCGGTCACCTGCTTTTTTCGGCGATCAGTGCAGGCATTTACTTTGCCGCCGACAACGGTGCCGATGTTATCAGCATGAGTTTTGGATCGTACGTTCCCGGAGACGCTCCCACCGACAGCGCCATCACCTACGCCTCCAACCGGGGCGTGACTATGCTGGCCGCTACCGGCAACAATAATTTTGATCAGATCAGCTATCCAGCTTATAACGCCAAGGTCATCGGCGTGGGTGCAGCCTCCCCCGATGGTTATCGCAAG
>JAOZJV010000925.1 GCA_029935695.1 Candidatus Krumholzibacteriia bacterium
TGGTTTGGCGCCCACGGGAAAATCGCACTGCTGCAGAACTTCGTTGATCATGCCCTGCAGGCCCATGCTCCGGCCATCATCCGGCGAAAAAATCCGGGCGATGCCGTACTCGTGCAGCTCCTCAATTTCCACAGGCAGAATGGTGCCGCCACCGCCGGCGAAAATGCGGATATTGGCCCCGGCCTCTTTCAGCAGGTCGAACATGTACTTCAGATACTCCACATGCCCACCCTGATAACTGGTGATGGCTATGCCCTGGGCGTCTTCCTGAATGGCGCAGTCGACAATCTCCTTCACCGAGCGGTTGTGGCCCAGGTGAATAACCTCAACCCCGCTGGCCTGGAGAATGCGGCGCATGATGTTGATGGCGGCGTCGTGGCCGTCAAACAAACTGGCGGCGGTGACGATGCGGACATGGTTCTCAGGGCTGTAGGCTTCCGAAGACATTGGGTGGCTTTCCTTTTGGAGAAATGAATCAAATTTTTCAGGATTCAAAATAACACATTGGAAGGACGATGGAAAAGAAACACTGGTGTTCTTCTGGCTATTGAAGGGCAATCTTTGCTGTTTCTGATGATCTGTCCAATGCCTGGATAATGTATGGCGGGAAAAATTCCCGCCGGCGGGAAGAGATAAGATGGTATTTTTTGTGTTTTTCTAATACCCATCAATCAGAATCAAATTGCCAATTGGCAAGAGTCAGCCAGCCGATTATGATTCCTCAATAGAGCCCTGATCAAATGAATTAAACCCATGGAGCCAGCTCCCATGCCCAACTGGAAAATGACCAAAGCCACCTGGAGCATCCGCCTCTTCGCCCTGGTGAAAATTCCCCTCATTGCCCTGGTGCGGCCCACCATTGTCCAGGCCGACGCGGAAACCTGCATCATCAAGGTTCCCTTGACCTGGATCGTGAAAAATCATCTGCGGACCATGTACTTTGGGGCTTTATGCGTAGGCGCGGATATGGCGGGCGGGCTCATCGTCATGAATATGATTCGGGTCAGGCGCAGCCGGGTGGCTTTCCTCTTCAAGGATTTCCAGGCCCGGTTCCTGAAAAGGGCCGAAGGGGATGTGATTTTCACCTGTCATGATGGTAAAAAGCTGGCCGCCCTGCTGGAGCGGGCCGAAGCGAGTGGGGAACGGGAAGAGGACACGGTGGAAGTGGTTGCCACGGTGCCGGTCAAATTGCAGGATGAGCCCGTGGCCGTCTTT
>JAOZJV010000017.1:0-15289 GCA_029935695.1 Candidatus Krumholzibacteriia bacterium
ATCAAACAGGAGGAAGACCACCATACCAATCTATTCTCCGGACCTCTGTCGGAAACTGATCTGGCCAGAACCCTGCGTGAAAATCCGGAAGCAAGCTTTGTTGATTTCCAGCCTTATGGACCTTCCGGCGAACCTGCAGCCTTCTTCATTGCCCCCGTTTTTAAAGATAAAATTGCTGTTGGCTGGTTTGTGCTTCAGTACGGAAGCAACGAGTTGAATGCCATGCTGGCAGGACAATCGGGTTTTGGTCATACTGGTGAAGTCTATTTGGTTAACAAGGATAAATTGATGCTGTCGGATTCCCGATTCGTCAATGAAAGTTCAATTCTGAGTGTGTATTCCAATACCGAGCCAGTTCATTTAGCCTTTAGAGAAAGCAGTGGTCATACCTTTTCCAGCGATTATCGGGGAATCGATGTTTTCAGTTCCTATGGCGTGCTTAATTTTAAGGGAACCACTTGGGCTTTGATGGTAGAGGTGGATTGTGATGAGGTTATTAACGAATATTATCTGGAAAATCATTCTGAATTAGCGGGAGAAATCGCTGCATTTGCCAACAAATTTTCACGAGAGCAAACCTCCGAAAAGAAAATTCACCAAACCTGTCAATCCGATGACCGGGTTGATATCAGTGAAATAAAAAGAATCAGTTCCGGCGAGGTTTGCTGGACTCCCGGTGTGGGGCCCTGCACTTCCCTGATCGGTTTTTATCCCGATCGATTTGGCTACATGATGCATCTTGGACCAACCGATGCCGCCTATATCGACAATCCTCTGACCAGAATTTTTCTTGGCACACGGAAAACCAACCTGGTTAAGAACCTTATCCAGCGCATCGGTCGGTTTGATGTGGTGGAAAATGAATTGAGTGCCTTGAAATTTGTCATCGTAGCCACCCATACCAACAGCCTGGACGGTATCCTGAAAACACTGTTGGGCCGTGGTATCTCTCTGTCTCAAATCTGTTTTATCTATAATCCAAATGCTGACTATGCCAATGTCAGTTTTAATCAGGGAAATGATGAGATCATCGTTGAATGGTTCAATCTAACTTCCCGAAAAACAACCCGGCTTCTGGTTACTGATGGTATACCGGATATTGCTTCTTATATCGATCTGGAATAAAAAAACCGGGAATGGCGCAGCCCATTCCCGGTCCATTGTCGACCAGCTGAGAGGAGGTCCCGCTCAGCCCGCCGAACTTCCATCCAACAAAATCTGACCTAATCCAAAGCGTCCAGAATGGGATCTTCCTTGTAACCCAGTTCTTTCCAATTCAGGCGTCCACCCTCGCTGTGACAGTCAAGACACTGCAAGGCCTTATCTGCGGGCCTCACTTCATGGTAGATTCCCATGTAGCGTTTGGTTTTGACCCATTCGTAATCAGGATGATGGTTCCCGTAAGCAGACGCGCTGCCTTCGTTTACTGCCTTCTTGATGTCACCATCAATAAAGAATTCATCCACTGCCAGGGGGATCAACCACTGTTCTTTCTTCAAAATGGGCAAAACACCTTCGTGCAGTTTGAAAGCATGGAGTTTGGACTTTTTGTCCTTACGCTTGCCCTGAGGCGCCATCATGGTGATGGTACCATCGTCGTTATATTTGACTTTCTCGCCCATTTTCATGACCCGGGTGGTGCCATTGTACCAGGCATAAACCGGTTTGACATTTTTGCCAAAGGTGATGGTGGCAGAGTACTTGTTCGCCTCTTTATGCCGCTTGGGAGTGGACCAGTCACGCTTCATGTCCGTTTGATCGGTTTTCGCAAATTCCGTGATGTGGCACACCGTGCAGTACACTTTTTTGGTGTGGTAGTCCAGGGCGGGAATGTTGTGAGGCTCATCTTCGTGGCAAGTAGTGCAGAACAACGGATTGTCGGGATTGTCGGTACCGGATAAGTCGGCACCCCGTCCACGGACCCGATGATCTTCACCGGCATGACAATCCACACACTGCATGTTGTTGCCTTCAGTGGCCATGTGGACATCGAAATCAGGACTGCAATCAGACAGTTCATATTCAATGTCGCCACGCTTGAAGTTGGGGCCGCCACCGGCACCCGCATGACACCGCAAACACATTTTACGCTTGGGCAAAGTGATGCGCTTGGAAATTGAATCCATGCCCCGCTGGTTTTTCCAGAGGATGGGTTTCCATTCCCAGTTGCCGTCTTCATCCTGATACGCATCGCGCCGATAACCGGAAGCGTGACAAATCAGGCAATCAATGTTTTCCAGTTGTTCTTCACTCAAAACAGGGGAGGGCATCTTACCCAATCCCGAATGACATTTGGAACAACCCTGGGCAATGATTTTGCCATCGGAATTCACCGCATTGCCGATCCAGCTGGCTGCCGGATTGGTGCAAAAATCATTCATGGTGTTCATCTTGCCCAGCTTCTCGTCTTCTGAGTTGACGATTTGAGGGGTATCACCCAACCACTGGTAGTGTTGGGAATGGAAGAAGGAGGTGGCCTCTTCTTCATGACAGAAAAGGCAAGTCTCCGTGCCTTCATAGGTGTCGAAATATTCCTGATGCGGGTAAAAGCGACGCTTGGCCGAGGAATCCCCCGACCAAGCAGTCACGATCACCAGCGCCAACATTATGGCGGCTGATCTCTTCATTAAGTTCTCCTTCTAGAACCTGGCGCTGAAGCCCAGGGTAACTTTGCCCGCCTTGGAATAGGTGGGGAATCCAAGAATCTGGGTCGTGGACAAATCCTTGGGTGCGCCAAGGTGCCAACCGGAGCCAGAGTAGTCGTAATCGTAATTGATGTAGCCCAGTTTCAATACGAAGTTTCTGCTCACACGGTGGGTCACATAACCCTCGATGACAGTACCACGGGTGCTGGTTTTGGGAGCAATGAGATCATCCTGGGCAGGAGCAAAGTTGAACCAGTACTCAGAACCCTTGTTCCACTCAAGGCCAAGCTTGGTCTTGTTGTTGCTGAAGTTGTAACGGGCGCCCACGTAGAACATGGAGCCGGTCTGCTCTTCAGGAGTGGAGAAGGGGTCGCACATCAGGCCACCAAAAGGAGTGGTCACGTCTTCAGGGTTGGTTTTCATCCAGGAGCCAGTAACAAACCAGTCGATGGGACCGTCGCGGCGAGCCAGAAGCACGCTGGCCAAATCGATTTCACCCAGGTTTGCCGAAGGAGAGTAACGTGTGACTATGGGGCCAGGCATAGGATTGCCGGTGACAGGGTCATTGGGCATGATCACATAACCATTGAAACCATCAGTGACGTTGAAAGCACGGGCGACGGTGGTTTGGATTTGCATGGTTTCGCTGTTGTAGGCATCAATGTTGAAACCGAAGAAGGAAGCATCCTTCATCATATCGGCTTGCATGGATCCGTTACCGTACTGGCTTTCATAGCCCAAACCGTAACAGGCGCGCACGGTGGTTTTCTCACCGAAGCTATAACCCAGAGTGGCACCGTCGAACTGGAAATCAATGATGGTTCCCATGGGGGTTCCCGAACGCATCTCGTCATGACGATAGTGCAGAGGTGGTCCACCGGTGCTGGGGCGACGACCGAGGCTCAGGTAAGTGGGAGTTCCGCCCATTTTTTTCCAGGTGAAGTAAGCCCGTTCGACTTTAAGAGTTTCATCACCGGGAACGCCGGGGGAACTGACGTCCATGGCCATGGTGTTGGATTGACCATTAAATACGCCAACGCCAGTGCTGGCGCCCCATGGCTTGTACATGCTCAGGCGGCCAGTGAAACCAACATTGTCGGCAACCTTGGCGTCCATGTTCAGGCGCAGGCGGGTGGTATAAAGGATGTCGTTGTTGGTTTTATAACCCTCGGTGAAGGTGTAAGGCACCAAAGCACCCATGAAACCAGCAAGTTGGTCTGCGGGCATCATGCCAACTGCGCCTTTGAGTTGTTCAAAGGTCAGGTTGTTGGCGAAATACAGGTAATCAGCATAGTTCATGGCCACGAAGTTACCGATATCCGTGGGGTCCATGGGGTTCATGCCACTGGAGGGAAAATCAGGATGTCCCTGCATGAACATGGAACTGGTCATCAATTGCTGCAGTTTCATGCCGTCAAAATAATCAGGCACTTCACCGGTGATGCTGTGGGCTTCCACTCTCAGATCTCCACCCCATTGGATGGCATCCTTTTTATCATTCACTTCAAGTTTTTGGACTTTTTTGCGCAGGTCTTTGACTTTTTCTTCCGTCGTTTTGGCAAAAGCGCCGCTAACGAGGGAGATCATGACCACGAGGGTCAACAAAGCGATCAGAGTTCTTTTCATTTCTTCACCCTTTCGGGGATTAAAAAAAATACCGTTCCGAACCATTCGGAGACGATTATCCACAAGTCATGGGCTGTTCGCTGTCAGCCGCGTGATCAACACAGAATTTACGCACGGCTTTGAGCATCTCTTTGCTCCACATATCCGTGACGGTTTTCTTTTCATCTTTAGGACAAACCACTTCGCCATGGGTCTCAACCCACAGTTCATCAAAGAACTCTTCCCATTGTTCCTCGATCAAAGTCATGGGGGTGTATTCGCCTGCATCAGCATCTTCAGCGTGGCAGGTTTTGCAGTGAGACTTGAACAGATCCTTACCATCCAATTTCTTCTCTTTGACAACTTCTTCTGCAGCCAAACTAACGCTGGCAACAAAAAGAATGACCAAAGTCAGAAAGATTATACGGAGTGAATTCGATCGAAACATGGAGACCTCCTGGCCGAAAATCGGCATTTTTTTGGAAAAGCTGTTTCACGAATAACATCTGCGAATTTTCGCTACTGCTTTCCCGACATAATTTAGATAGCGAAACTAAATAACCAAAGACATCCTAGTCAAGCTGTAGAGAAAGAAGAGTAAACAGGTGGCAATGCATGGGTTTGGGTGATTTGATAACGGAAATCAAATTCAAATATTCATTTTTGTAAGTTACCGCTGTTCAATGGTTAACAGGCTTTCTCCTACATGACGAATAGGAGAAAGAGGTTTGATTTAAATGAGGGAGGGATAAATGCCAAGGAGGTTATCATAAAAAAAAACAGGTTCAACCCTCCGGGAAGGTTGAACCTGAAAATTCAATACCAAACTACTTTATGAGAGTCGCTGTCCTTGTGTATTGCAGTCCCGCAGCTTTTAAACGGTAAAGATAAACCCCAGAAGGAAGATTACGTCCGTTGGCGTCTCGGCCGTCCCACTCAATAGTATGATCTCCTGCAGCATGGGTGCCACTGGCCAAAACCCGGACCAGGTGTCCTCGTGCATCCAGAATGGAAAGTTCTGCTTCGTCTTCAAAGGCGAGGGTGAAGCTGAAAGTGGTGGATGGGTTAAATGGATTTGGGTAATTCCCTTTCAACAGGGCTGCTTCAGGTAATTGGGCCCCTGGTGCTGCAGAAATCCCTGCCAGGTGGTTGAAAATGTAGGTGGCTTCCGGTTGGGTTCGGGGCATACCTGCAGTGCGACCACTGTCGTCACCAGCGGAGATATAATATTCGCAAGGTCCAGGCTCAGAGGGAGAGGGGATTTCTGCGAGATAGTTG
The DNA here is from genome assembly GCA_029935695.1 of Candidatus Krumholzibacteriia bacterium. Classification (GTDB taxonomy): domain Bacteria; phylum Krumholzibacteriota; class Krumholzibacteriia; order LZORAL124-64-63; family LZORAL124-64-63; genus LZORAL124-64-63. The sequence continues at coordinate 5,529 of JAOZJV010000017.1, forward strand.
CCACGAAGGTCGGCTTCCATATCGACCGCATACCATGTTCCATCATTATGACGATAATTCACAACAGCTTCAGTAATTTGGCCACCGCTGTGGGCGACAATCTCAGCTTCAATGGAAACAGCGCCTTCTCGGTCTTCCCGCACGGGAATATGCCCCACGCGGAGCATCCCGGCATCCATGATACCTTTTGTCCGGCAGTGAAGAGCATCATCACTGAGAAATCCACTGTAATAGTAGCCGGAAACTTCGTAACCGGGGGCGGCCTGACGGTAGGTGGTCAAGGCCGCGTCGTCATAAATGGCATTGCCGAAAAGGGGAACGTAAATATGATTGTTTAAAATCAGGCTGTTGGTGTACGAGGCGGGCGACCCACCACTGATGGAGTAGCAGTAAACCCGATGCACCTGATAATTGCGGCCTGTGCTGGAAGGCAGAGAGGCAAGCAACGTGGCCCTTTGTTCCAGGTCATCGTAAGTGTGATGTGAAGTCCAAACTTCCTTCACCAGAACATTTTCTTCATCCAGAAATTTCGCCCAGGTGTCAATGTGATGAATTCCACCGTATTCGATGTAATCCAGCACCGCATAGTTTTCCACTCCATAATATTGAGCCATCAAGGCATCCACTTCGGTGCTTGACATGCCGTTGGAACTGGCGGCTTCGTTGTACACCAACCGGGTTGAAGAGCTGATGTGAGCCCCGTCAGTCATGTAATTACCACCGGTGTGGTACATGGAGTGACTGTAAACCGGCACGTCCTGTTGCTGCCCGAAATAGAGGGGAATCAAGTTGTCATTGGGGCGGTAAGGCCGGTTATAGGTGTGGTTGACAATACCCAGCTGGCCTTCACCGTTGAAAATGAACCAGGGGCCATAGTCACGGGTCCAGATGGAATCGTTGTTGCGAACCAGGAATTGGACCTTATCCATATCCACGCCCTGGCTCTCAAGATTGCTCTGGGCTGTCGCCTGATAGCCGCTGGAAACAACCACATGCAGCATCACATGATCATCCATATCACGCAATAAACTGTAGGGCAGTCCCAGAGGATACCGAAGCATGACCCCGGAAGTGGGCTCCCATTCGGCGCAATTACGGATAGGACCAGTGGGAGGATTGTCCCTTAATTCAACGGAGATCTGATCAAGGTTTTGTTCCTCGAAGCGCACCTTTTCAAGGGTTCCTTCTGCTTGAGGGATCAATTCTTCCAGGTGATCCGTATCCCAGACAGCCTGGGCTGAAGAAAGTCCCACCAAACCCAAAAGCATGGTGAAAGTGCAAAGAAGAAAAACGCGTACCATGGGCAGCTCCTGTTTTTTAAAGATATTCAAGTGAACACTCTATTATACCAGATCGAAAGGCATTCATCGACTTATTACAGGAAAAATCATGAAAACTATATGTTTTTTGCCGAAAAGTGCGAAAAACACTCAAGTTAGCTTTTGAGTTGCCGATAATAAAAGGGGGAAATCTGATTTTAACTGATTATGTTTCAAGTTGGAAGGTTCAAAATGATTCCTGCTATCCAATCAGCACTTCAGGGAATGAACAGGAACCAACTCACCATGGAGCAACACGCCCATCGAATTTCCCGGGCGGGAGAGACGGGTCTCTCACCGGAAAGCCCAACAGTTTCCCTGCCTGAAGAAATGGTGGGTATGATGGTGGCCCAAAGAGGTTTTGAAGCTAACATTCCGGTGATCCGGGCGGCCGATGAAATGCTGGGCACTTTGATCGATATTTTAGCCTGATTTTACCTTCCCCAAACCTTCCGGTTGCCTCAACGCTTGAAAGCGGTAATATACCGGTATCGGTCTGTGCCGCTGTCCACTATCTCCAATGAAGGAATTTGCCGTGGTTCGCTCGGTTGTTGTTTTTGAAGACCATTCCCTGGATAATTTCCGCCCTTTGGCCCTGAGTGTTCCTGCTTATGAAATACGCTGGGGCATGTTCAATTTGCGGGAAAGAGTGGAATTAGTGACCAGCGACCTTTCACCTGGTTCAGGGGCGGGAACCTTGTTGTGCCGATCAAGCCTGGAATTGCTGCACACTTGCGACCGGTGGCACATTAACCCTGAAAATGGGCCCCTGGGAAAAACTGACCAGGACCGATTTCTTTGGTTGAATGGTCGCTGCGCATCCCAATTTGCAGAAATTTCGGAACTTATCAAGGGTGCATCGTCAGATGGCGGGTTTGTTTGCACCGACGAGCATGGTCTGGTGGCGGCCGATTTGTCTGCAAAAGAGTCTCATGAGCTGTGGCAATCATGGTGCCATTGGCAGAATCAAGCCCAGGAAGAGCCTCGTTGGCTGGGGGGACAAATCCTGCCGTCATTGCCCGATCCTGCAATCTCAGTTTCCGGGCTGGGTTATATTTGGGATATTGTGCCTGCCACCAGCGAGTTTTTACACCAGGATATTTCCTACGTGTCAGATGGAAAGCCATATTCTCGCCGCCCCTTTGGCGTTTTCCCCACCGAAGAAAATAGTGATGCTTACTGGCTCCGTGAAACATCCCTGATCCAGGCTGTTGAAGCGGGGGATAAAATCTGGCTTGGAGCGGACGTTAAAATAGCAAAAGGCACAGCTTTCGATACCTCCAAGGGCCCCATTATCCTCGACAGCGGTGTCACCATCATGCCCCACTGTTTTCTGGAAGGCCCTCTTTACGTTGGACCGGGCAGCACCATCAAAGCGGGGGCGACCATCTACGGTGAATCCAGTTTTGGCATTGGCAATCGACTGTCTGGAGAAATCGGGGAGAGCACTTTTTCTGATTTTGCCAATAAGCAGCATGACGGGTTTATCGGGCATGCCGTCCTTGGTTCCTGGGTTAATTTAGGAGCCATGACCACATGCAGTGATTTGAAGAATAATTATGGTGATGTGCGCATGGATCTTGGCTCCGGAACTGTCAACACCGGGCTGCGCTTTGTGGGCCTCATGATGGGGGACCATGCCAAAACCGCCATCGGAACCCTCTTCAACACCGGAACTTGTGTGGGTTTTGCCAGTAATATTTTTGGCGGAGTCATGCCGCCTAAGTTTGTTTGTAATTATTCCTGGGGCGGATTGCCGGACAGTCCCTCTTATGAAGTGGAAAAAGCCATTGAAACTGCAGCAATTGTCATGTCCCGCCGTGGGTGCCGCCTCTCGGAACAGGGAAAAGATCTTATGAGAATACTGGCCTGATTATTTATTCCATTAACTCCTGATGGCCCATCACTTCCTGCCGTGCTTTCTGCAACCTCCTTTGGGATATGAATTTCCATTTGCACCTTCATGTTGAAGAAAGTCCTTTGCCATTTATTCTGGAGAACAGACACAAGAAATCTTTAACTAGCTTTATTTTCACTCATTTAAGAAGAATAACCGTGCCGTGAAATTGAGTCGTTTAATATTGTGGAGAGTTGGCATATCCATTGCGAACACTCATGTAAATGTTCTCTGCGCTGTTCGTGGTTGGTCATTGAGGTTCTTACGCTCTCCGTGTTGTAAGTCTCCTTGAATGTTCACACGGCAGATAGCGGTGGACATTTTTTTCTTGGAATATTCTCATTGTTGTGATACTAATTGGACAGCTAACTTCATCAAATGAAACAAGGTAGCAAATTGGCACGACATGGCCCCGCAATTTTGCGGAAAAAGGGCGGAAAGAGGACCGAATGACCAAAGCAGAACTGGTCGAGATCATTTCGGAAGAAACCGGCATCAACAAAAAAGATACCGGATTGATCGTGAACCACATCATGGAGAACATCGGCCAGGCACTGATCGATGGTGACAAAGTAGAACTTAGAGGATTCGGATCCTTCAAAGTCAAAACCAGAAATGCACGTCTTGCCCGCAACCCGCGCACGGGTGCGGACGTCCAGGTGGACGCCAAACGAGTTCCCTTTTTCAAGGCTTCAAACGATCTCAAGGCTCGCCTGAACGAAAAAGATGGCCAATAAAGCAATTCCTTATTGTCTAATGTGCACTCAGTGCTTATCTTGAGCACCGTTTAATCGGTGTAGGGTCCTCTGGCTCCTTACCACCGGATTGTTTCGTTCGATCCCATGCTTTTAATGAGTTTGGATCGAAGCATCATTGTTTTAATATGAAAGGCTGGTCGTTGTATGCCTAACGGGCGTAAACGTAAGCGCAAGAAGATCGCTACGCACAAGCGTAAGAAGCGGTTGCGCAAGAACCGTCATAAGAAGAAGTAGTAAGCCAGAGCGGCCGGCATCAATGAGATGCCGGCTGATCGGCTTTCTCCGCACTCCGTCAGGATCGCCTCATGGAAGAGGCCCTGTCGCCTAAGGATGGCCATCGTAAAGGAGCGTCGGAAATGACGGATATGAAAAATGAAAGGCGTCGGGCGGACCGACTCGATGCTAATCTGAAGCTTGAAGTTCAACTCCCTGGAAAAGATGGAACAAGTGACATTGCGAACTTGGAAACCATCAATATTTCTTCTTCCGGAGTTTACTTCAAGTCAGATCACTTTATCGAGCCTATGACCAAGCTGGTGATGGAGCTCGAAGTTTGTGTGCCTGATGATGACGGTGAATGCGGAAAAAAGACCGCTGCTGTGCCATGTGAGGGTATTGTGGTAAGAACGAAACCTGAAGGTGAAACTGAAGGTTGTGACAGTTATGAAATTGCTGTTTTCTTTACCCACATCAAACCCGAGGGAATGGCCAATCTGGAACGCCATATTACCCTTCTGATGGCCAACATCGACTGATTTGGCCTCATTAAAGACTGCAAAATTCAGCATTTGATCTTAACCCGGGAGTTTTTTCCGGGTTTTTTCATTAAGTGACTGGGCTTTTGTCCGATAAGACTATCGAAGGACCTGTTTTGGGGCCCTGCGATGCTCTTTAGAAGACAAGAGGTTTTACGGAATGTCCAAATCCAAAAAGAGAACAATTTTGGTGGTGGATGATTCCATTCCAACCTGCATGGTGTTCAAACACCGTCTGGAAAAGGATGGATATCATGTGCTTGTGGCCCATGACGGTGTCAGCGGTGCCAAATCTGCCATGGAAAACCTTCCTGATCTTATTCTCCTCGATAAAGAAATGCCCGAAATGCACGGGTTCAAGGTGAGCCGCACCCTTCGTGATCATCACGAAACCAAAGGCATCCCTATTTTGATGATAAGCGCCGAGGATGACACCCAGGAAAAAATCAGAGGCCTTGAAATGGGAGCCGATGATTTTATCTCCAAAAATATCTCCCTGGAAGAATTGCAATCGAAAATAAAAGCCTTCCTGCGCATTAAGGATCTGCAGGATAAACTGCAAAACGAAAGTGACAAGCTGAACCAGATTTTCCGATACCTGCATGAGCCGGTAGCCATCTGCGACCAGGAAGACCACATTGTTCTGGCCAGCCAGGTATTTTTGAGCCTACTGCGCATGCCCCGTGATCTTGTCCAGTTCAAAAGCATGTCGGAAATTCTTGAGGTTTTGGAAATTCCTCAGGATATCATTTCAAAACTAAAATCGGGCTGCACCGAAAATGTTCAGCTGACCATCAAAATTGATGACGTGGAAACTTTCCTCACTGCCAGAACAGCTCCCATTGCTCTGAGTGAGGGAGAAATGGCCATGGCCTACGTTTTCCGTGATGTGACGCGGGAAGTGGAAAATCAGCGCATGCGTGCCGACTTCCACAGCATGATTGCCCATGATTTGCGTTCTCCAATGTCGGTCATTCAGGGTTATGTTTCTTTAATGGCCACGGGAAAAACCGGACCCATCAATGACACTCAAATAGAATTCATGGAAAGCGTGAACCGGAAAATTTCGGAAATGACATCCCTTTTGAATGATTTTCTGGACATGAGCAAAATGGACGCTGGTTTTGTGAACCTGAAATCTCAGGACCACTGCCTGGGCCAACTCATCGAAGAAGTGGTTGAAGACCTGGGACCATTGGCCAACAGCCGAAATCTTAAGGTTTCCGTGAATTTGCCACCCGATGATCTGCAGGTGCACAGCGATCCTTTGCGATTGACCCAAATTCTGCGGAATCTGCTGTCCAACGCCATCAAATACAATGTGGATGATGGATTCATCAGAGTAACAGTGATTGAGAAAAATGACTGGGCTCGCATTTCCATTGCCGACGGAGGCATTGGCATGTCCAACGAGGAGCTGGAAGTTCTTTTCGAACCCTACACCCGAGGAAACTCTCAGCGCACGATTAAAGGCGTGGGCCTGGGTATCGTCATTGTTAAAAAACTGGTTGAAGCACACGGTGGAAAAGTGACGGTTTCCAGTGAACAAAATAAAGGCACAACTTTCACCTTCACCATCCCTCTGGCTAAGTTTTCAGACCAGGAGGAGATTGGCCACGGTGAGCTCCAAACAACAGATATGGGTAAAAAATGACCCTCTTCGGTTGATTGGTCGCTGCTCTGCTTCCTGACAGGGGCCGGTCGATTTTCGATCATTAAGAATTTTTTTTTCCGGTAGGGAATATTTTTCCCCACCGGAATTTTTTTCCCCTTTTTTGTATCTCCTGTTTGGAAAATCTCAGAAACCATCGCAATTGATCTGTTCGGCCATCTTTTTACCCGGAAAATATTTCCCCCCTGCCAACGGTCTTACCCTGCCAGAGCCCATGCACCAAAGGCATGGGGATTGCGGAATGACTGGTATGAATTGTACACCCCGCTCCCTCAGGAGCTCCCTCAGGAGGAATTGTTTTGATCAGGAGCATTAAATCAGCTGAAAACGCCATGCTGCTTCAGCAAACCAAGATTGACACCCTGGCTAATAACCTGGCCAACGTCAATTCTTCCGGTTTCAAACAAATTCTTACCCGGGTTTCTGAATTGGACTATGCCACGGCCACCAACACAGAAGCAGCAGAAGGAACTCAAGATTCATTCAGCACCAAGCCCCGTGTTGAAGGGTCTGCAGATAATTGGGTGCAGAACAATCCACTGACCATGACCCATATCACAGACACCCGGCGCGGAGGCGTTTCCCTGACGGGACGGGACACGGATGTGGCCATCATGAGTCGCGGATTTTTTGCCGTGGGTTCAGATGATGGTGAAATGTACACCCGAGCAGGTTCGTTCACTCTTAACGGGCAGAAGCAATTGGTCACTCCCGATGGATTGACCGTTTTGGGAGAAGGCGGTCCCATAACACTGGAAGGCGAGAGTTTCTCTATTGATAACAACGGCATCGTGATGGTGGACGGATCCATCGTCAACCGTTTGAAAATTGTGGACTTTGATGACCCAACCAGGCTGGAACACCGAGGGAATAATCTTTTGTATGCTCCTGAAGATCTGGACCCCATTGCTGTGCCGGCAGGTGAATTGGCATTAGCTCAGGGGCATCTGGAAGGCAGCAACGTCAATGCCATCGATACGCTGGTGGCCATGATTGCGGCCCAGCGGGCCTTTGAAATTCAACAAAGAACACTCACCACAGAAGATGAAATGCTGGGCAAAACCGTAAACAAACTGCCCCAGGTTGGCCGTTAAGCCACAGTGGAAGGTGACTTGAAATGATCAGAGCAATGGGAACGGCTGCATCGGGCATGAAAGCCCAGCAGATGAATATCGACACCATCGCCAACAACCTTGCCAACGTCAATACGACGGGTTACAAGCGGAGTCATGCGGAATTTCAGGACCTTCTTTATGAGAAAGTCATGCCGGGTGGACAAATCTCTGCTGACGGAAGGGCTGTGCCTGCAAAAATTGAAGTGGGTCACGGTGTTAAGCTGGTGGCCACAAACAAGAACTTCGGACAGGGAATGGTGGTTTCCACAAACAACCCGTTGGATCTGATGGTCGAAGGTGACGGATTTTTCCAACTTCGCATGCCCGACGGAACCATTAAATACACCCGTGATGGTAGCTTCAAAATGGATGCTGACCGCAATGTGGTTTCTTCCCAGGGTTACATGCTGGAGCCCAACATCACCGTTCCCGAAGATGCCATGGAAGTAGCCATTGGCCGCAGCGGGATCGTATCAGTGAGAACAGCCGGCGACGACGCAAACATTCAGGAAGTGGGCCAGGTCGAACTGGCACGTTTCCCCAACGCCGCGGGACTCGATGCCCGGGGCGGAAATATTTTCTCAGAATCTCCTGCTTCGGGAACGCCCATTTTAGGCAATCCAGGCCTTGATGGCATTGGTGAAACAGCTTCGGGCTTTCTGGAAATGAGCAATGTGGAAACCGTGGACGAACTGGTGAAAATGATTTCAGCCCAGCGCGCCTATGAACTGAATTCCAAAACAATCACCATGGCCGACGAGATGTTGCAAACCATCAACCGGCTGAAGAGGTAGGGCATGAAATTCCTGGCAAGTCTCTTTGTTGGTATATGCCTCGTGGCTTCGGGCGGGGCATCGTTTGGTGCCCAGTCCTGGGTGTTCACCATGGTCGATTCCGTGAGCATTGCCACGGCCCAAATTCAGCTTTCAGACCTTGCAGCTCATCCTTTGCCGGCAAGGGTTGCCAACTTGAATGTTGGTTCTTCGGGAATGCCGGGAAACGAACAGTGCATCACCAGAAAAGGCATTCTGCGGCAACTGGTTACCTCGGGAAATGCAGGTGGTGTGTCTTTCAAGGGTTCACAATCCTGTGTGGTGGTTCGCACCGGTGAAACATTGAATCCTCACGCCCTGCGTCCTGAAATTCGCAGAGCCTTGCAACGCCTTGTTCCAGGTTCCCAACAAGGGGCACCAGCGACCTGGTTTGAGCTGGAACTGCCCGCTAAACTCGCCATTGTTGACGACAATAATTACACCCTCAAGGTGGCAGAAACATCTCCCCTGAAGCCCGGACGCAATCAAATATCCGTCGTCCTGAATGGCACCAATCAGAGCATCAATTTCCCGGTCACGGTGACACTGCATCAGTTCAGTGAAACGGCCAGGGCCCGCATGAAAATCAAACGCGGTGATGTTCTTATGCCTGAGCTTTTTGAATGGCAATGGACAGATTTAGGCCAGAAAAAACGCAACACCGATTTCCACGGCCGCAATTCCCTTATGGGCGCCAGCAGCGCTCGCACAATCCAGGCGGGAGATTTCCTCCGGCAATGCGATCTTAAACCCACACCGGTTGTTCTCACGGGCGATCGAGTGGAACTGCAAATTCAACGGGGCTCCGTATGTGTCAGTGTCAATGCCACGGCCAGAAAAGAAGGCTGCATTGGTCAGACGATCCCTGTACGCAACGAAATGACAAAACAACTGGTGAACGCCCGGGTGATGGCTCCCGGGTTGGTGAAATGGAGAAATTGAGATGAAGGCAATTTGTAACATCCTGAAAACAAGCGCTCCGACCCGCATGATTGTGGTGCTGGCAGTGGTGGCTATCCTGGGATTTCTTTTCCCGGAATCAAGCCAGGCTCGCTCCCCTTTGATTGATTTCGAAACAGGCGAATCGCTGGTGACCAATCTCAAAGCCCATCGCATTGGTGATCTCATCACTATCATCATCACGGAAAAATCCAGTGCTGATGCCTCCAGTAAAACCAAAGCTGACAACAAGAGTGAAAGCAAAGGTGGTCCAGGTCTTGGTTTTCTGGATTTCATCAAACCCTGGGACATGAGTGTTGAGAACAAATACAAAGGTGATGGCAACACCCAGCGCAGTGGAAACCTGCGGGCTGAAATCACCGCCCGCATCACAGAGGTGCTGCACAACGGTGATTTCCGTCTGGAGGGAACCCGCATGGTCAATGTCAATGGTGAGAAAACACTCATCGAAATTACCGGCGTGTGCCGTTCCT
>JAOZJV010000017.1:15299-15696 GCA_029935695.1 Candidatus Krumholzibacteriia bacterium
CCGCTCCAAGGATATTGCCCCCGATAATACCATCATGAGCACCTACATTTCCGATGCCATGATTGCCTACAACGGTTCGGGCATTATCAATGACGCTTCCGAACCCGGCGTGGTTACAAAAGTACTTAACTGGTTGTTCTAGAGAGGATCCGGCAATGTTGAAATTTTACACCAACTCCAAAGTCATCAGGATCTTAGCGGTCCTTCTTTTGACGGGATCCCTTTTCAGCGCCAGCATCGTTTTGGGTGTGGGCGAATCACGCATTAAGGATTTGGCCAGGCTTCAGGGTACAACCCGGGAACCCCTTTCCGGTGTAGGGCTGGTTGTGGGTTTGAATGGCTCGGGTGATCCGTCTGGCAGCGAGTTGGTTCACAACAACATTGCCACTCTTTTGGA
>JAOZJV010000407.1 GCA_029935695.1 Candidatus Krumholzibacteriia bacterium
AATGCCTTCTGATAATTTCGCAACAAGTTGTTGTATTTGGTGGCCGAAGACATCCGCTGGCTAAGATTGAGTTCGGCGATCTCTCCGAAGTGGAAACCCAGGCCCTGAGCATAAAGCGTGACGACCTTACCTTTGGTCGGGGAATAAATATCGTTGAGATAGGCCGCCTCCCGGTGGAAGGTCTCTCCATCGACCTTCTGTTTCACCGCGTGCCATCCACCACCCTTGAACAGGACGAGACCCTCTTTGAAAAGCTCTCCATTGAACTCGGTCATGTTCCGAATGATCCCACGCTGGCGATCGGTGTTGAAGTCCTGGATGTCGACGGTGTCCCACAGATTGGAGACCACAGTTTCCATATACTGCGGAGTGATGAACGGGTACTCACCGACGATGTCCTTTTCTCTCGCTTCAGCGAGCAGCTCTTGCAGGCGCTCCCGAACATTTTCATCTTCCAGCTGCAAAGTGTAGTCGCTGTCGAGTTGCCGAAAATAGGGCTGGATGATGTTGCGGGCCACGTTCGAGGTGCCCCATTCCATATCCAGGCAACCGATACGAACCAGTTCGTCGGGATGGACTAGATTCCAGGCGCGCAGCAGCTCCAGCAGATCGAGGGTGCTCGACGAGGAGACCAGTGGGTGGAGTCTCTTCTGCAAAAACTCTCTGGCGCGCCCTTCGTCGGGCTCGGTGACGAAGTAATTGAAGAAGCCCGAGAAGGAGTAATTGACCTCGAAGAAGACAGCCCGCACCTCTCCCGTCTCCAGCAAATTCTCAACAATCAAATTGAAAAAACGGTTCACTCCGCTGTTCCAATGGCTCTCCCCGAAGAAGAAAACGCGTTGCCCCTGTACAAAATTCTTGAGCCACTTCGCGAAAGACGCATCGAGGGTGGTGCACTGCGAATCGCTGGTCACAGGCTCCACAGTGAGAGCACCTTCGGGCAATACCAAGTTGCTCAGTTCCTCCTGGGTGGGATAAGGATCAAGAAAAAGAGACTCTTTGAGAACCAGCCCCTGCGCCCCCCATTCACCTTCGAGAAGGACCTCACCCCTGCCCCTGGTAATCGTGCACGCCTTGTCCCCGGTCGGCACAGTGAAAATGTCGCGAAATCCATCAAGGGAAAGTCCGGTGTAGATGTGACGTGTTTGCCCCTCACTTGCGAGAAAGATTCCTGTCCGGTCATCCTTGAGCACGCGGCCGCCTATGGTGACCTCATTTTCACCGCTCACTTCCAGTGGTAGATTGTATTGCTGGATATTCTTAAAGGCTTGAACAGGCCCAATGATGACGATGTGATCCTCCGGCACGGACTCCAGATCCTCTTGCGCCACAAGGCGGCCGGGCATGGCCCCTTGTTCCTGGTAGTACCCGAATATTTGATTGACGAATTCCAGATATTCCTTCTGGCGAGCTTCGTCCACGAGCTGACCGTAGATCCAAATTCTCTCGGGTTCATCGTCTCCGTAAGCCACAGAAACCGAGACGGAAACCAGCAAACAGAGAAGCACACTGAAAAGCCTTGTCATCGATCCAACCCCCGCCTTGTTGTTGATTCTGTGAATTTGTTTTTTACCATCTCCCTCTATCCTGAATTCACTCTAACTGGGCGGCTCTGATAACTCAACCCAATGAAAAAACCCGGTTGCTCCTGCCCCATGGGCCGAACAACCGGGTTTCTTTCAAACCGAGCTTGAAAACGCTACTTGATGAGCGTCATCACCCGGGTCTCGCTGTACGAAGGCGTGGTCAGACGGTAGAAGTAAGCACCGGATGCCACGGAAGCACCGTTGCTGTCTTTACCCATCCACACAACCGAGTGATCGCCTGCGGTCATGACTTCGCTGGCCAGGGTGGCCACTTTGGCGCCGTCCACAGCATACACGGAAATTTCGATCTGCTCTTCGCGGGGCAGATTGAAACTGATGGTGGTGCTGGGGTTGAACGGGTTGGGATAGTTGGCGTTCAGCCTGTAAGCCGAAGCCATCTGATCGCCCACAGCCGAAGCCACGGGATCGTCAATTTCAGTCAGGAAATCGGTGCCGGCCTGCAGCATGATGCGGCTGTCCATATCCTGAATGTAAACAGTGGCGCGCAACTCGCTGTAGTTCCAGGAACCATTGAGCGGAGCATCAATCACGAAAGTGTGTGTTCCGGTGGTGGTGGGAACGTCCAGACCATAAACATCGGGCCAGATGTGCCGCATGGCCTGGCTGTGATGAGTCTCACCATTGCTGCCGGGGTAATACACATTGTCTTCAGTGATGTACGCACGCAGTTTCAGGTTCGACATGGGGCGCATCATCTCAAGAACGTTGACCTTGACGGTCAGCTCGTCGGTCTCATCATTAAACATCAGTTCGATGTTCATGGGAGACTTGAGTTGCTTGGCTGCCGTGTAAGCAGGAACGAAGTTGCTTGAGTATCCACCATCTGCACCATCGATGAAGAAGGCAGGAACACCGCTGACACCGTAGTCGGCGACCATGGCATTGGACTGGGCTGAGTTGGCGTTGTAAATAGCGTCAGCTCCTGGCCAGGACACGTGGATGCGCGCCAGAGCCACATCGTTGCCCTGGGTCGGAATGTAGTTGTCCAGAGTTTGGTTGGCAGAAACACAAGGGCCACAACCAGCGTTGGTGAACAACAAGCCCATGGGGATGTGTTGCTGGGAATAAGCCGTGTTGTAGGCCGAACGCGTATCGTTGGCAGGAATCTGGTCGCCGTCCATATAGGTGGTGCAACGCAGTTCAATCAGATGACCTTCAGTAACGGTGAACTGGTCAAAGCTCAGGTTACTGGTTTCATCGGAACCCAAATCGGTCACGGTGACGGTTTCACTGAAAACTTCGACACCTGATTCCAGAATGGCCATGGTGACATCGAAAGTGGCCAATTCGGCACCGTTGTTGTACACGGTGGCGGTGGGTGTGAACGTATCGCCTGCGTCGTAAGAGACACCGTCGGGGCCAACGATGGTAGGACTGACGTCGCCGCCGGCACCAACCAGTTCGAAGACCTTCACGTCATCAACATACCAGTCATCGTTGTCATCGCCCACATAGCGGAAGGCGATATATACAGGAGACATTCCACCGTATGCATCGAGAACGACTTCCTGCATTTCCTCACCAAAACCGGGGATGGTGTGGTTGTCGGGAGTCATTTCAGCGACGACTTCAAAGGCATCAGGATCGGTCTGGCTGGTGGTGCTGACCATGATGTAGTGGGTTCCGCCGTTGTTTTCCCAATCGGTCTCTGATTCATACCAGCCAACGATGGGGGCAATGTTATAGGAGAAATCCAGGGCAGGAGTCACCAGATATTCGTCCTGGGCAGAACCGGGAGAACCATCTTTGCAGAGAATGCTTCGGTTACCGGTGTTGGAGCGGGCAATGGTGCCACCCCAGCTGTAAGAAGAACCCAGATGAATCTTGTGCCATCCGGCGGGCAGTACGACGGTTTCAAAACTCTCAAAAAGCAGATCAACGGTGGGCTCAGCGTTGATCTCACCGGATCCGGAACCAGCCAGGGCAAAGGCCGGCATACAAAGAACAATCATCAGCAACAGCATGATTGACGAACGATTATGACAACAATTCATGGTTTCCCCCCCAAAGGGATTAAAGAGGTGACACTCGGGGCGACGGTTGGACAAGTGCAAAATATGTATTGAATCACCTATTTCAGGATATTCAGACAAAATTAAACACACAAAAACTCGGGATAGATGATACCACAGAATGCACTCTAATGTAAGGGGCTTTTGAAGCTATTGTCTCATTAAATATCAATTTTTATCTTGTACTGCCTTTTTTTGAGGTTTTTTCCTTTTCGGTAATCGGTTTACAAGCGCTGCCCGGCGAATTAGCTTATGCGAATCAATCCCTCATTACGCTACCGAGTCAGGAAGGCCCAAGCCATGAACGACGACCGCAAAACCGTCGATGCCGAATCAGGCGACACCA
>JAOZJV010000926.1 GCA_029935695.1 Candidatus Krumholzibacteriia bacterium
ACCGATTGCAAATTTATCTCCAAGGCCGTGGAAAAAGGGGCCACCGTCATGGCCATCCCCTTGCCTGGTTTTCAAGGGCTGCTGCAATTGCAAACTCAACCGCGCACCAGTTTTTTAAAGGAAATCAGCGATCGCATCCGCGTCATCGCCTGCATTGATGATTTGCCCAACCTGGCCCTCAGCACCCAGGAAGTACCTACCCTCAGCAGTGGTGAATGGGACCGGGTGATCCGGGCATGCGACGTGGAAGCGGACGTGCCTGTGATTGTGATTTGGGGTCGGGAAAAAGACACCCAAACGGCCGTGAAAGAAGTGGCCATCCGGGCTCGGGAAGCCTGCCTTGGCGTACCCGAAGAAACCCGTCAGGCCCTGGACGACGGCACCAATGGTTTCGAACGTATTCTGCCTGGGGCTGACCGCATGTATCCTGATACTGACCTGCCCCCCATCGCCCTGGTGGATGAGCGGGTCGATGAAATCCGTACTTCGTTGGGCTTGCGGCCGTGGGAGCGATTTGCAAAACTGAAGGAACTGGGCGTTGGTGACGACCTGGCCGAGCGGTTGAGCCGGCACCGAGCCTGGGAATTGTTCAATCACCTTCATGAAAAATCCTCTGGTAAGGAAATGAACGCCAACACCCTGGCGTCCATGCTGCTGGATCGTTCCTGTCCCCGGCCCGTGTCCATGGGTGCTGCCGGAATCTGGTGGGAAGAAACCATGACCCGCATGGAAAACGGTGAAATTATTGCCGAGGCCGTGTGGAACAGCGATGAAGACCTGCTGCCGTGCATCCCGGAAAAAGAAGGCCGGGTCATCTTCGACAAGGCTATGGAAAACCTGCCCGCTGATGGACCGACCGATCCACCAAAAAAGGAAATCTTTGCCATGCAGCATGTGATGAAGGATCTGTTGGGCCGCGTGCCGGGCAAAACAGTGCGCCGCTGGGTTGCGGAGGTGATGTCATGAGTTTCAACCAGGAAGATTTCAAAGGCTACCGCAGCCCCACCCTGGAACTTTTGCAATCTCAGGAAGCTCCTGTCTGGAGTGAAGTCACTTTGCACACAACCCGTGGTGAATTCAGCGGCCTCATTCTGCCTCGCAGCGAGACCGCCGATGCCGATCACATAGTTTTGAAGCTGATCACCGGATACAACATTGGCGTACGGCACGACACTGTGGAAAAAATCAGCGTCTTCGGCCGCAAGGTGGCT
>JAOZJV010000408.1 GCA_029935695.1 Candidatus Krumholzibacteriia bacterium
CGTGGGCGTGATAAGAATCGTTGACCTGCTTGCTTTCCAGCTCGTGGCAGATACCGCAATCCTTGGGGGTGACCAGGGTGGCGATGAGAGCGCCTTCATGCATGTAGGCGTCAGATTCGCCCTGGGCGGCCTTATGGCAATCCAGGCAGGTTACGTTGTGCTTTGCGTGCTCACTTTTGTACCACTGGTTGTAAAGACCGAGGGTCTTTTCCTTGTGACAGGTCATGCACTTGCCGGCTACGCCGTCCTGAGCGGCCATGGCCACACCGGAAAGCAGAACAGCCAGAGCGCAAACAGCGATCAGGGTCTTTTTCATCGCGGGGCTCCTTGTCCAGAATCTAAAGAGTGAAATGGAATGTGAACGGTTGAGCAACCTTCGGCCGAACTGGACAAACGGTCAATCATTTTTGTGACAGGTTGGTGACAGAGTTGGAACTCAGGATGGGGGGTTTGCAGTTTGATACGGAGCTTCTCAATAAAGCCCATTAGAAAGCTAGGAATAAGGCCCGCCTGATTGTATCAACGTTTTTGAAAAAACCATTCAAAATCCTACCTGTGCCTGGATTAACAGGATAAATTGGATTGCCTGAAAATTCGAGACGGGTTTTTTGTTAATTACGAGATTAATTGTGTCTTGTTTGGCTTGGAATAGAATTGTACAAAATTTGTCCTGTCCCAAAATTTGAAATAAAGGGACTTCTTTGTCCAGATTTGAGAGGGTCAGCTTTCCTGGAAAGTTTACCCCAAACCTTCGTGGAAAACTCAAACTGGCAAAGTCTCTGTCAGAGCCGTATTGTCAGCCCATGGATATTAACAGCCAAATGGAATACATCGCTTTCCGCTCCCTTGTGGGGGGATTGCGCCTGATGCCTTTCCCGGTGGCCCGTCAATTGTTGATGGGGGCTGGAAAATTCACGGGTCAGGTGTTGCAAATTCGGCGCAAGGTGGTCAGGCAACAACTGCAGTGGATTTACCCCCATGAAGATTCGGTGGTTCTTGAATCTCTCACCAATTTGATCTACACTCACCTCGGGCTGACGGTTGCTGAAGTTTTCTGCGGCAATTCCGAGACGCTGATTGAGGCCGTCAAAGTGACTCCCGGCTGGGAGCATGTGGACCAGGCCCTGGCTCTGGGTCGGGGGGCCATTGTGGCCACTGGTCACATCGGCAACTTCGAACTCGGCGGTGCCTGCCTCGCCCGGCGTTACCGTTTGTTGGATGTTGTCAAAACCCAACGCAATGCTCCGTTTGATCGCTACATTCAGGGCTTACGCCACCAACGGGGCATTGAAACGGTTCCCATGCAGCGCAGTGGTCGCAAGGTATTAAAGCACTTGCGCAGCGGCGGCCTGGTTTCTCTGCTGCTTGACCAGGACGCAGGCAACCAGGGTCTGACCACCTCTTTTCTGGGCAAACCAGCCTCAACCTGGCCCGGGGTTGCCCGTTTCTCCATTCGCACCGGATGCCCGGTCATTCCCATGGCATTGATCAGGCTGGCAGACGGACGTCACGAATTAAAAATATCACAACCTCTGGTGCCCGATGGTCTATCTGAAAGGCCCGAAGAGGTTCAATGCTATCTGGAAAAAATCTCTGCTGCGGTGGAGGTTTTTATTCAGGACCACCGCGAACAATGGTTTTGGGTTCATCGGCGGTGGAAGAGTCGAAAGGGCGAGACTGATTGATGCGAAAGAATAATCCAGGAATTGGACGCAACCGGAAAAAGCAGGGGCAGCCAAATTTTCTTGATGGCATGTGGGAAGAGATTTTCCGCACTGCCCAGGTGTCCATCTTTGTGGAAGACATCACCCAGGTTCGCCAATCCATCAATGAAATTCTGGCCAGTGGTGTGGATGATTTTGGACAATGGCTTGATGCTCATCCCGAATTCATCATCTCCGCCATTAAAAAGATGAAAATCCTGGATGTGAATGATCATGCCGTAAAGACCTATGATGCCAAAGATGCCACTGAATTGGCCAACTCCTTCGACCGCATGGTCGTACCGGAAACCCTGCAGGGGCTCAAAGAAATTCTCCTGGCTCTTGCAGACGGTGAGGGGGCTTTTACAGGCGAAACCCAGGTTCAAACTCTTGATGGCAACGGTTTGTTCACTTTGAATAATGCCATCTTTTCCCTGATGGGAGCCGGGGGACAGGAACTCATGGTGCTGGTAGCCCATGACATTACTGAATGGAAAGCAGCTCAGAAGCAATTGCAAATCAGTGAAGAACGGTACCGGGTGCTGGTTGAAACGGCCCAGGATATAATTCTGTGCCATGACCTGAGTGGGCAAATTACTTTCACCAACCAGGCCGGACTGGATTTACTGGGTTGGACCATGGATAACCTGCATCAGCAGAATATTCATAATTTAGTACCCAAACGCCTGCACTCGAAATTGACGGAGCGTCTTGAGCAACGCAGCAATGGTTTTGCAGGGACCTTTATTTTTGAAATTCTGATCAACGACCGCAAGGGACGCGAGATTCCGGTGGAAATTTGTTCCACCAGGATTCCCGGTCAGTTTCCGGAAACTCCTCAGGTCATCGCTGTCATTCGGGATGTTTCCGAGCGCAAGGCTCTTGAGGCGCGGGTTCTGAACACTCAAAAAGTGGAAAGCCTGGGCGCCCTGGCCGGAGGCATTGCCCACGATTTCAACAACCTGCTGGCCACCATCATGGGCAACGCCGAATTGATGAAAAGCAAACGTGGGTTGGGAGATGAATTTGGCGAGAGTCTGAATTGCATTCTGGAAGCATCCAACCAGGCGGCAGATCTTTGTCAGCAGATGCTGGCCTATTCCGGCAAAGGCCAATTCAGTGTCAACAGCAGTGATTTGTCCGCTGTGATCCAGGATGTTTCCCGGCTCTTTCAGGCCACGGTCACCGGTCATGCCCGTTTGAATTTTCAACTGACGGAAAATCTGGCGCCGGTGATGATCGACACGGCTCCCATCCGTCAGGTGATCATGGGCCTGGTGTCCAACGCTGCAGAGGCTCTCAGTGATGAAGGCGGTGAGGTCGTCATCCGAACCGGTTGCACAGAGTTTACGCACCAGCAATTGTTGGATCATCACTGCACGCCCATGGTAGAGCCAGGCACTTATGTGTATTGTGAAGTGGCCGATTCCGGTGGGGGCATGGATGCCGAAACCCAGCGCCGCCTTTTCGACCCCTTTTATTCCACAAAATTCACCGGGCGGGGCCTGGGCCTGTCCACGGCTCTGGGAATTATCAAAGGACACAATGGCGCTTTCCTGGTAGATACGGCTCCCGGCATGGGCTCCACCGTATCGTTTTTATTGCCCAAGGCTCCCGTCGAGGCCATCAAATCTCACCGCAAGCGCAAAAAGAAGTCGCCCGATACTCTGCACCTGGATTTAGCCGGCAAACTGGTGCTGCTGGTGGACGAAGATTTGCCCGTGCGTAAGGTTTGCGAAAGTTTCCTGCGGCGTCTTGGCTGCAGTGTTCTTGCAGTGGGCAATGGACCCGATGCGGTGCGTATTTTCAGCCAGCGTTATGATGAGGTTGATCTGGCTATTCTGGATCTGGGCATGGCCGACATGGACGGTGTGGCCACCTTCCGGCGGCTGCGGGTGATCGATCCCGAAATCAGGGTGATTTTTTCCACGGGTTCCGGCGAAGAGGAGCTGGCTGAAAGGACCGGAGGAATTGATGATTATGGTTATATTGCCAAGCCGTTCAAGCTGGCCAATGTGCGCCGGGCCCTGGGCCGGGCTCTGGGAATAGCATCCAGCTGATTGATGGCTTTTTTTCTGAAACCAAGACCGTTTGAAGACGTAATCCTCCGGTACCCCAACCGGAGGATTTTTTTTGAAAAGCCTGTTTTTCATCTGCTGTACTTTGGTCGTGTTGTTGAACACCGCAACCCTGGCGTCCGAAAATCCCCTGGCGGCATTGGTTACCATTTCCGACCAGCCGCAACTTG
>JAOZJV010000927.1 GCA_029935695.1 Candidatus Krumholzibacteriia bacterium
GCTAAATTAGGGTTGTCAAAAGCGGTTTGATCTGAGAAACTCACAGTAGCCAAGGAGGGCTACCGTGAAAAAAAAATACATTGTTCGCCTTACGGATGAAGAGCGAAGTACGCTCAAAAGTTTCATCAAGAAGTTGAGTGGGTCATCACAAAAGGTCCGACGGGCACAAATTCTTTTGAAAGCTGATGCAGAAGGCCCAAGCTGGTCCGACAAGAAAATAGCTGAAGCTTTTTCCTGCCGTACAAAGACGGTGGAAAACGTTCGAAAAAGATTGGTAACCGAAGGTTTTGATGCCGCTCTCATTGGAAAGATACCCAGCTTAAGACCAGCCAAAAAACTTGATGGAGAACAAGAGGCCAGGGTCATTGCCTTACGGTTGGGCCCAGCGCCAGCAGGCTACGCAAACTGGTCGTTGCGATTGCTGGCTGATCGCGTGGTCGAGCTGGAAATCGTCGATTCGATAAGTCATGAAACGATCCGCCGAACCTTAAAAAAAACGGAATGACGAATCGCAAGATTCAATATTGGGTCATTCCTCCGAAATCAAACAGTGAGTTTGTCGCCTGTATGGAAAACGTGCTGGATACATACTCTCAGCCTTATGACGAGTGTTTTCCAGTGCTTTGCATGGACGAGCAACCGGTTCAATTACTCAAGGAAACTCGCGTGCCGATTGCCGCTACAAAATGTCATGCCCGTCGTGTTGATTATGAATATGAGCGGGCAGGGACTGCCTGTATTTTCATGTTTACCGAACCACTGAGTGGTTGGCGACAGGCCACCGCTCGTCCTCAGCGCACCAAGGTTGATTGGGCTCTTGAAATGGGAAGACTCCTGGAGACCAGATATGCAAAAGCCGAAAAGGTTATTTTGGTCTCCGACAATTTAAACACCCATACGATGGGAGCTTTCTATGAAGCCTTTCCCGCAGACAAAGCGCGTGAACTTGTTCGCCGTCTAGATTTTCGTTTTACACCCAAACATGGCAGTTGGTTAAATATCTCTGAAAACGAGCTCAGCTCTATGACGCGGCAATGTTTGAAAGGCCGGCGGATAGGCGACATCAAGAAGCTTCGTAAAGAAATTAATGCTTGGTCCGTTGACAGTAACGCAAAACAACGCGGCGTTGATTGGCAATTCACAATAAACGACGCAAGGGGAAAACTAAAGTCACTCTATCCTAAATTCATGGAGTGACAAAGCACTAG
>JAOZJV010000409.1 GCA_029935695.1 Candidatus Krumholzibacteriia bacterium
TGGCTTTACTTCAAATTGCACCGAAAGCACGTTGGACAGAACGGGTTCGAAATGCAGCATCAGTACTTAAATCATTTACTGTAACTTTCAATCCAGATGGAGCAGTTACCGCTGGCCTTGACATTGAAGCATTGGCCGGAGTGGGAGATAGTGGAGCCATATCAGAAGACCTGACCGACCTTTTTGTTGCTTTGGGCGAGGCAGCTCAAGCAGAAAAAACAGGTGTCGTTTTTCTCCTTGATGAAATTCAGTATTTGAAAGCCAAAGACCTTGAAGCATTAATTGCGGCTTTACATAAATGTGTGCGCCGGTCTTTGCCTATTACGCTTGTTGGAGCAGGATTACCTCAAATACCGCGATTGGTTGGTGAAGCAAAATCCTACAGTGAAAGATTATTTCAATTTCCTCGAATCGGAGAATTGGACCAGGCAACTGACGCTCGCGATGCACTGATTCTTCCAGCAAAAAACTTGGGAATTACTTATGATTCTGAAGCCGTCGACTTTGTTGTAAAATATACCCAAGGTTATCCCTACTTCCTTCAGGAGTATGGTAAATATTTGTGGGATGAGGCATCTGATTCACCCATTTTACTTCAGGATGCAATGCAAGTTCAGCCGTTAGTTGAAGCAAAGCTTGATGAAGGTTTTTTTCAAGTTAGGGTCGATCGAACGACAGAGTTGGAATTGAGATACCTTTATGCAATGGCAGAATTAGGCCCAGAGCCGCACAGGGCAAGTGAGGTGGCCAGGCAAATAAATAGGTCGACAGAGCAAGCTGGTCCAATTAGATCAAGACTAATAGACAAAGGGCTGCTCTACACGCCGGGTCATGGTTTAGCCGCATTTACGGTTCCGCAGTTTGACCGATATATGCTCCGAAAACATTCCGAACTCGGAAGTTAGAAAGTGTCTGGGGCTGAAGGCCTAACTCTCTAGCAGCGGCATCATCAAGGGGGTCAACGGGAGGGTAGTCGAATAGTCGCTCTGCGTACGATTTTGCGTCACCGGCAAGGCCCGCAACCTGGGGAAGTCCAGCACCGAACAATACGACGGGTAAACCTATTGCTCTGATCCAAGAATAACCTCCCTCTATTTTAAGCCTTGCCTCAAACATCTTTTTATGGCATACTTGTATGTACGTTACATGCATCAACAAAAGAGGCTTGCCATGAGAACTACATTGAATATTGAAGACACTCTTATTGAGAAAGCGTCCAAACTTACAGGCGTTAACGAAAAGACTTCACTTGTCCGCCTGGGTCTTGAGGCGCTGATTGCTCTTGAAAGTGCCAAGCGTCTTGCAAAACTTGGAGGTACAGAAAAAGCTCTACGCCTGACCCCAAGAAGAAGGACCAGTAATTAAAATGGTTCTCGTTGATACAAATATTTGGATTGGACACTTTCGGGGCCTTAACAAAAAACTAGTTCCCCTATTAAATGTGGGTTCTGTTGCTTGCCACGAATTCATCATCGGTGAGTTGGCAGCTGGGAACTTAAAAAATCGAACTGAAATTTTGAGTCTGTTTCAATCCTTGCCTTCAACCCCTGTTGTTGAGTCTCATGAGTATTTAGAATTTGTTGAATCGAGAAAACTAATGGGAAAAGGCCTTGGGTTCGTAGACATTCATATTTTGGCGTCAGCAGTCCTATCAGGATTGCCACTTTGGACAGAAGACAAACGGCTTGCAAAAGCCGCTGATGACCTTGGTGTCGCGTACAAGATATAACAACTAGTCCCAAAACAAGCGATGATTTATTACTTTCGTAGTGTTTTCTGACACATTAAACAGGCACGCACACCTCTGCCCTTCCGGTTGTGGCCGGCGGAGATTTTTTCATTTTTTTGCTTGGGTCATTTTCTTTCTCCAGTCCTTGTTTGATTGTGAAAACACCGCCTCCCGGAACGCCATTGCCCTGGGCCGACGGGACCGGCTCACAACCCGTCAAGCATTCTGAAAAACACAATTTGCTGCGGCTTCCAACTCAGGAATCGGATCACAACTTGTCGTCCCGTTTTTATTACCTGGGCCGGGACATTGATCACTGAGTTCAGGAACGTGCGGAACTTCATACGCAACCAGTTTTCTCGTTCCGCCTCATGCCGCTCTCGCCAACGAGGAGACAACGGCAATGACAGCGCCATCCAAGCCTTGATCGTCCAAGCTAGGGAGACCATGACCATGTATGCCCAGTTGGCGTCCAGAGTGTTGACCGGTGCATGAAGAGCCCTAACACCGCTCTTGAGTTGTTTGATCAGATTTTCCTGATTGCAGCGATCATTTGCTTCAAAAACGACTTGTTCAACGGCCATCTCTCTGTCGTTGGTGATATAGAAAAAATACCGCACATCTTCAAACAACACCTCTTCGCCTTTTTCTACCGAGAGGTTTTTTCGCAAGACAACCATGCGGTAGGTTTGGTCACATTCTATGGGGCTGTAATCAAACTCTGTAATATCTTCGGAAAGCAGGCGAATATTTTTGAACTTCCGATCACGGACAATGCTCTCCTTGATTCTCGCAGGTCTGTCACGACGCTTGTCCCGATTGTCACATCGGTCCAGCCCGGCATATTGATCGGCCAATTAAGCACCGGTGTTTTAGGAAAATACGATGACAAAACATACGGAATGCTACCCGAGTATACAAACTCTCCATCTACCTTCACAGAAAACCCACGAGGTTGTATTTTACTGTTCATACATTCTGGATAAGGCCATCGTAAATCAAACCGCCTGATCGCTTCTTCAGATAGTTTTATCGTATGTGTTTCCCAACAGTACTCCACAATGTCATTTCCACTGAATTGGGTTTCTTCACCAAAAGAAAGCACAAAAGTTGATGCAGGCTCTTCTGCATAGACATTAACTGCGGAAGTGCTGACCAAAATAGATAATACAAAAACAAAGCCCCTGGTAAAAAAATTCATTATTCCTCCTGGAACAACCCCTTACCCGCATTATTTTCTTGCCTAACAAAACGTTATATGGAGAAGGGCTGGATGGAATTGTACGCATTCCGGTACCAAGCAAAAAGCTCGGATAAAACAAATTTCGTTGGCTCGTGGGTTTCAGGCGATAATTTTGGAAAGTTGTTTCGTAGTCAATCCGAGGGTCAACAGCGCTTTTAGCAAAAGGTCTACACTTACAGTAGGGTCGCCTGCTTCCATTTTTGCGACACGGGACTGGCTAGAACCGAGCATTTTTGCCAACTCTACCTGGGTCACATTCTGTTTGGTACGCTCGGATTTGAGGCTTTGGCTGAGCGCGATTTTCAGATCAATAAACCGCACCTGTTCTGGAGTCAGTCCTAGAAAATCGCCGACATCTCCAAATACCCAGCCTTTGGCCTCTAGTTTTTTTCTCTTTTTGCTGTCCATGACGACCTCATTTCACTACTAGGAATCGTAGGCTTTTATTCGACTTTTGCAGATCCGAATTACCGACTGCGGGGTTTTTGTTGTCTTTTTTTGAAGACCTCAAGAACCAGAATTGCATCACGGTCAATCCTATAGACAATTCTCCAAATTGAAGTGTCGTCGTTTATTCTCAACTCGTGACAGTGCGAACCTATGGAGGACATCGGTCGCGAGTGGGGTAGTGATAACACATGGCCAAGCTTGTAGCTTTCGCAACAAATGTCCGGTTACAATTCTGGAATCCTCACTCATTGGAGGGGACGTTGCCTCTCCACCAAGCCAAACTAGGATTTTGTCTGTTGGGTTCATTACCACAGAATATGTCGTGTGTGACATACTGTCAAGGGTTATTGATTAGGAGCGATTGATTACCCGTTCGAAAAAGGGCAAACTAAAGAACCAGTGAGGGGTGGCCCATATAACAAAAAGTTGAACCTGACAATTGCGTCTGTCACGCCTTATGCGCTGCGCATAAGCCGCGCCAGCCACACTTGCAGGTTAACAAAACGTTAGGTGGACTGAGAAGGC
>JAOZJV010000410.1 GCA_029935695.1 Candidatus Krumholzibacteriia bacterium
CAGAACCGTCGCCCAGGCTCAAAGGTGTCAGGTCGATGTCCAGGTTGGTTTGGTTGCCAGCTGTGAGGTCGACTTCAATTTCGGTGATGTGTGGTGGGTAACAAGTGGACCCTTCACACATGGTGGCTGACCAGTCAGCCGGAATGTTTTTAACCATTGAGACAATGTAGGTATCACCCATATCACTGTTGTTGGTAAGTGTGGCATGGAAGGCCTGCAGGATGCCCACTTCAGCCACGGCACCCTGGACGGGAGTGTGGAAATCGAAATCCAGAGTGGACACAGTGAAGGTTCGGTCAACTCTCAGCAAAGGGTTGCCAGAACTGGTGACCGTTACAGTGACTGAACCCTGGCCTTCGCTCAGGGGAGTCAGATCGATGTCCAGGTTGGTTTGACTTCCAGCTGTGAGATCGACTTCAATTTCAGTGATGTGCGGGGGGTAACAGGTGGACCCTTCACACATGGTGGCTGCCCAGTCATCCGGGGCATTCTTCACAATGCTGACCACGTAGGTATCATCGGTGGTGCCGGTGTTGCTCAGGGTATTGTGGAACTGAACCAGGACACCAACTTCCCCATGGGCGTACAGCGGGGGTGAATCCAGATTAAAGGAATAATCTGCCAGAGCCATCCCCTGGAAAACAGTCAATGCCAGAACAGTGGCAATCAGGGTCAGAATTCTTGAGGCTTTCATGGACGTGATCCTCCAAGGGTTGGGCGAAGCGTTGTCTTGTCATTGATGAAGAGCGAAGCGGCGGCATGGGCTGTCGTAGCGGTGATGCCGGCTTGGAGTATTTCTTTGGTGGCGTCGTTCTGGACGAAGGCCACCACATGCATGGTGTCCAGATCCCAGTCCGAGCGCACCAGGGTTTCGTTGAAGACCAGAGCCTGGCCCGTGGTCATGGCACTGAGGGTGGGCAGGGCGTCCACGCGGTCACGGAATAACCAGTGGAAGTCCACAACGTCCTGGTAGGCTTCATCGGAATGGAAGTAGCTTTGGACCAGGGCGATGTAGAGAGTATGACCAGTGAGGTCCACATCCTGCATGGCTGTTAAGGTCACTTCAGTGGAAACTGAGGCATTGGTGAAATCGGCAGTCACATCGACAAGGAAGCCGGGTTCAGCCAGAATGGCTGTTTCCATCATCGTGGCAATTTCGGTGTTAATAGGAGTATCGTTCAAACCAGAACCCTCTGCTTTGACTCCATCGAAAGTCAGCATGGGGATGCTGTTCAGATCTGACAGGTAGTAATTCATCCGGGCATTGTTCTCTGTCGTATTGTATTGATAAAAAGGATCGGCATTCAAAGGCCAGCTCATGCTGAATTTACAATAGATGGCCTGGTCCAAACCATATCCTGAGTCATGCATGAATGCTTCAACATTTTCTGCCAGCTCGGGGCAACCTCCGCACTCAACATTGGAGAACCCTTCGAGCATCACGGTTTTTTTCCACCGCAGGGCAAAAGTTTCTATGGGAAGTTCGGTGTTTTCATTGGCAACCACGGTGGCGGTGAAACTGGCTGGTGCCACATACATTCCTTCAGCCACCAACTGCACTTCCACATCCCCGGCTTCAAGTCCGGAAATCGTGGCGGGGGTTACTTCCCCGGTATCATCGCCATCAATAAAAATGGCCGCACCTTCAGGATTGGAATTAACTGTCAACTCCGTCGGCGCCTCACTGCTCAGCACAAAATCCCGCACCACATGCTCGGCCGGATGCAAGTCCACCGTCGTGCTGACAGGTTCTGGAAAGTACCCCTCAAGCACAACACTGATTTCGTACCGGTTGGCCTCAAGTTCCGAAAAGGTATGGGGAGTATTTTCACCTGTGTCATCACCATCAAAAATGATGTCGGCACCATCGGGGGTCGACGTCACTTCGATAGATCCCGGCTCATAGTAGGGAGCTTCCCGACCACAGGATGAGGTCAGCAGCAAACCACTAAGAAGCATCAAAGCCAGCATGGCCTTTGTCTGGGCAAAGGAAAAAGCGCGCAAATTATTGCCTGTCGTAATGATCCCGGCTGGTTGGAACGAAGCCGGGTCAGAGTGATTTGAGCGATCATTGACACTAATATTATACGATATATTGCATAAAAGTGTCAATGGGCGAGGTCTTTTCATTGTCCATTTCTCCTGTTTTGAGATCTGTCCACTGGTTTATCCGGTGCTTTCCACGACAAATTAGCTGCCGTGGGGATTTGCGGATAACGGATGGACAATCGGTAACCCTGGAATTCGTCGGGCAGCAATCCCACTTGGTTGAATACATGGTTGATCAATTGTGGATACTGGGGGTACTGGGAGCTGGCATTGCCCACCAGTCCCGATCCCAGCCGCAATACCTTGTTGGACAGGGGCATATGCAGCAATGCATCACTTTTGGGATCATATCCCCGGGGAGCAGTCAACCGGTCCAGAAGGGCACTCTCCGGAGGACCCGAATGGGGCAAATCCTGGTGGACGAATACATCGAAGAGCATGTTTTCCAAGGGTGTGCCCAGGTCAAACAGGGTTCCCATGTATTCATTCTTCTCGGGAATTCTGTAGGCTGACTGCCATTTGACCAGTCGATCGGCGATGACGCAGGTCAAAAGCCCCGCGTTGCCAATGGGCCCTTCACAGAGATCAAACTGCTGGCCATAATCCCGTTTCACCGAGCGCAGGGCCGGCAAAGGATGCGAGCAGAAATCCTTCAACAGGGGGATGGCGCCCATTCCTTCCACAGGCGGCTCAATGGGGATTCCTGTGCCGGGCCGGACCGATCCGTCATCATAATACCCGTGCATCCGGTACAGAGGCCAGGCCACGGGCCGCAGGCGGCGGAAATCCACCATG
This sequence comes from Candidatus Krumholzibacteriia bacterium, assembly GCA_029935695.1. GTDB lineage: Bacteria > Krumholzibacteriota > Krumholzibacteriia > LZORAL124-64-63 > LZORAL124-64-63 > LZORAL124-64-63. The sequence goes on from JAOZJV010000410.1 coordinate 2,845, forward strand.
CCGAAAATACGGATGGCATCCACCCAGTCCGGATCGTCGGCGTTGGGGGCGAAAATGACTGTTTTGAACGAGTGACGGCACTGCACTCCCCAAAGAGAGCTGTTGCTCAGGAAGGCCATTTTCCGGGTGTCTTCCTGGCGTTGGGTCACATCTTCATGACTGAGGCCCGTCAGCATCAGGGAGAAAGATTGCCGGTCTCCCGCGGAAACGGTGATGACTTCATGGAGGGTGTCGACAGCCTGTTTAGTTTGCTGAACGAGGCTGGGGTCGGCGCCCTTTAAGGCACAAGCTTCGCAAACTTTTTCAAATTTCAGGCGGTCAAGAACATCACCAGAAGCTGTGGTGATGTCGTCTGCGTTGAGGAAACGGGAGACAGGCCAGACTAAATTATTACTCAATTGGAGATGGCGAGCGGTTTCCCGGGTTTTGGCAGGGTCGGCTCCGGCAGAATGAATCAGCAGGGAAAGAGAGTTGCGCACCTGATGAAGCACTTCCAGAATGGCATCTGGAGAGCCGTAAGACTCTCTGCAGCCATGTTCCTGGATGGTCTTCTTCATGTTCAACCCGTCTGGTTATTGCAATTAATGCCGCGAGCATTTTTTTGATCTGTGCAAATGATGATAATGATAAGTTTGGGTAATGTCTAGAATTTGTTTTAAAAACACCACGCAGACAGCCTGCCATGATTTTCCCATCCAGGAATAGAAGAAAAACACTGCTTTTTAGTAGGATAAATAATTTCAAAATATCTCTCGAAACCGCAACAACTGTGTCGTGTTTGTTTAAAAGGTCCGGTTTTTCTAAAATTGATGATTCCATTTCACCTCTCAATGTGCTAGTCTGAAAGACGGTGGGAGGGGTTCCGCTCATTCCGGTTTCGCCTTGGTTCATTTAAACCGGCCCCTTCTGTCCAAAATTACAGTTCCCTGTATTTAATGCACGCCTCCGAAAGGATCCACACATGCGCTTGCGAATGCTCCTTGGGGCTTTGATCATCTTCGCCTTGACGGCGGGGACGGCCACAGCTGCCAACATTCCCGTGACCGGAGAAACCTCCAGTCTTCAACTTTCCTCTGAATCCAGGT
>JAOZJV010000928.1 GCA_029935695.1 Candidatus Krumholzibacteriia bacterium
GGGAACAGGGTTGCCACCCTGGTCCGCCTCTTGATCTCCTTGTTCAGACGCTCGATACCATTCGATGTCCGCATACGTTTCTGATGATGGGATGGCAGGTTGAAAACCGTCAGACCCTCGGGGATATTTTCCTCAGCCCATTCAGCTAAACGTGGGGCCGATTTGTCATAGGCCTGAACAAAATCCTTCAATTTCTGATCGGCTTCGACACGATCAGATGCGGTAAATATCTGGCGGATATCAGCCGCGACCTTTTTCCTCATGGCCACCTTCGGAACATATTTTTGCGCATTGCGCTGAAGATGACACTGGCAGCGTTGCCAAGGAACGCCGGACATTGTCCCCTGCAAAGCCTTTTTGAGGCCTCTGTGGTCGTCGCTGGTAATCATCCGCACATTGCGCAGGCCGCGGTCCAACAGGGACGAGATAAACGCCCTCCAGTGCACCTCTGCTTCCGACAACGCAACACTGGTACCCAGAACCGTGCGCTTGCCGTTTTCGTCAACACCGAGCGCCACCAAAACCGCGCAGTCGACGACACTGCCGCCATGGCGAACCTTTTCGTAGCGGGCGTCCAGGATGAGATACCGGATTGACCCGAGCTTCCGCGTGCGCCAGGCCTTGACCTGATCATCGAGCAGCTTGGTGGCGCGGCTGACCTCCGTGCTGGTGACTTCCAGGCCACACAGCTCCTCGGTGATCTTGGTGACTTTCCGGGTCGAGACGCCATGGATATACATCTCGGCCAAGGCCAGTTTAAGTGCACGCTCACTGCGCTGGCCCTTCTCCAAAGACTTGGGGTAGAACCCCGCCGAGCCCGGTACTAAATCCCGTACTTGTGGGATTTTAAGGGAAATTTCACCAACCCTGGATTTTACCTTTTTGTCTTTGAATCCATTGGCTCGGCCTGCCCGGTTCTCGCTGCGCTCGTACCGGCCGGCCCCCAAAAACTGCGCCCGCTCAAGTTCCATGGCCGCATTGTACAAGATCCCAAAGGCATCACCCATGCTCTCCATGCCATTTTCAATCAAAGTTTCCATCACCCGGGCAATCGTTGTATCATCCTCTTGGTGGGTCATTGCTTTCTTCCTTTTCTGTTAGTGAATTAGGCTTCACCAACAAGAAGAACAGAAATGGCCTGCCGATTCCATCCTAGTTCCTTCGGAACTGGATCAAGAGAAGAAATTACAGAAGAGAAGA
>JAOZJV010000411.1:0-2512 GCA_029935695.1 Candidatus Krumholzibacteriia bacterium
AGATGGTTAACCACCAAAACCAAAACCTTCAGCCCATCGTAAGAGAACAAGGAATAGGGGGCCAAAAGCAACAGGCTCGATGGCGGATAAAGGTAGGGAAAGACCTGTTGGTTTAATTCATTTTGAACGGGCAGCCAGGATCCACTCTGGTAGGGAGAACCGTGTTGGTTGAAATCAATATTGGTGGCGTAGTAGAAGGATGGCAGATCGACATTTTTCTCTTCAACGGAACGAAATCCATAGTTAGTGATAAAGGGTATATAGATAAACAAAAAGACCAGGGCAAAAACCAGTCTGCCTTTGTTGGCTACCATGAGAATCCACCTTGAAGAGCGCGTGGTTGCACGACTTGTGGTTGCTTTAACTTCTTTGGCCTCTCAAATGGTGGCGAGTTGAGAGAATTTTAACTACGCCATTAATCAGGCGATGTTCCAATAAAAATAGGGAAATATCAGGGTCTGCCATAATTCTTTTTTTGTTATCAAATCGTGACGAAAAATGAATATTTTTGCGGACTGATCTGGCCGCTCGGATTTCCGAAAAATATTGAAAGTGCTGGAGTGGGTCATCAGATATCTTCTATCTTATGCAACTGCATTTTTTCATTTTCGGGAAAGAGGCAGAGGAAAAATACCTTCCCAACAACCATGTTTTATCGCACAATTGTGAGACTCAATCACCTGCAAAAGGAGTCTCCCAATGGCACGCATCTACACCCGCACCGGCGACCTCGGCGAAACCAGCCTGGGCGATGGCAGCAGGGTTTCAAAAAGTATTTACCGGGTCGGTCTTTACGGCGCGGTGGATGAGCTGAACAGCTTGCTTGGTCTGTCGATTTCACTTTTGCGCCAGGACCCTGATCTGACAGATTACGCGGGGGTGGATATTCCCGTGGTGCTGGAGGAAATTCAAAGCCGGCTGTTTGACCTGGGCACAGTGCTTTCCAATCCCGAAATTCCAGTCACCGATATTTCTTTTCCCACTCTGGGCATGGAACATCTGATTGATATTTTGGAAAATGATCTGTCACCCCTGCAAAACTTTATCCTGCCCGGCGGGCATGTGGCTGCATCCCAGTTGCATGTGGCGCGTTCGGCCAGCCGGCGGGTGGAGCGCAAAGCGGTGATCCTGGCTGAACGCGAATCGGTGCCCGCATCGGCCATTGCCTGGCTGAACCGTTTGAGTGATTTCCTCTTTGTGGCCGCCCGGGCCATCAATGCCGCAGCCGGAATGCCGGATGTGTCTTGGACTGCCGATACCACGCCTTCCGGCGAGGAAGGCTCAGAAGCAAACTGATGTTCTTTTTTGGTCTTTTTTCTTCGATTCCTTCGAATAAACCGGATTCCCCGGGTGTATCTCTTCCACAGGAAGCATCATCAGACAATCAAACGACCATTGATGATGCCCAGCGCCGGCAGGACAACGACGATGTGCGCCGTTTCCTGGCCGGAGACATTAATGGATTCGAGGATCTGATGAAACGCTACCAAAATCGTGCCTACGGAATCGCTCTGAGCGTCACCGGCGACCACGATGTAGCCATGGATGCGGTTCAGAAGGCGTTTTTGCGTATTCACAAGAGTTTGGATCGGTTCCGCCAGGGCGATGCGTTTTTCCCCTGGTTTTATCGCATCGTCAGAAACGCGGCCCTGAACCAGCGTCGGGATGAGAAACGCCACAAGGGGGAGATGCCCCTGGAGTGGGTGAAACAACCCGACGGCCGGCCTGGTCCTCACGAAGTGATGGTGGCCGACGATTTGCGTCAACGATTATGGGATGGTATCCAGCAGCTGCCTGATGAAATGCAACAGGTGTTCATGCTCTACCATTTCCAGGGAATGAAATACAAGGATATTGCCGACACCTGCAACATTCCCGTGGGTACGGTCATGTCCCGGCTGCATGCGGCTCGTTTGAAACTGCGCAAAAGTGCCGGTTTGGAGGAAGAAAAGTGAACAGCACCGGGCCCTTTGACCCCCGCAAGGAAGCCCACCTGCTCTCGGCCTACGTTGATGGTGAATTAAACAGCCAGGACGTCGACCGGGTTGAAGCTCATTTGGCTGATAACAAAGAGTCCCGCCGTGAGGTGGATCGTCTGCGTCAGTTCAATCAGGTGACCGATTCTCTGCGTTTGAAAGAAGCACCTGCCGAAGAGTGGGAAATATTCTGGAGTAGTTTTGTCAACCGGGCAGAGCGCAGCATCGGCTGGATTCTGCTGACCGTTGGTGTGGCTATCATCGGCATCTGGTCCCTTTACAATCTGTTGGCCACTCTGGTTGCCACCGATGCTCTGCCTTTGTATGTCAAAGGCGGTATCTTCGCTGCGGCGGCAGGTGTTTTAATTCTCCTGTTCTCCGTGGTGCGTGAGCGCATCCACAAACGGTCCAAAACGCGTTACAAGGATATCATCCGCTAAGCACTGAAAGAGGAGCACCATGGCCGACCCCATTATCGTGACCACGACCCACACCATTGCCGGCAAGCGCATCACCCGCACTATCGGATTGGTTAA
>JAOZJV010000411.1:2522-3923 GCA_029935695.1 Candidatus Krumholzibacteriia bacterium
TCTGGTACGGGGCAATACGATCCGGGCCCGGCATCTGGGACATGATTTTATGGCTGGACTAAAAAATATGGTGGGTGGAGAAATCAGCGATTACACCAAAATGATTGCTGAATGCCGTGAAGAAGCCCTGGACCGCATGATGGCCGAGGCCACCGCCAACGGTGCCAACGCCGTGGTGGGGGTGCGCTTTGCCACCAGTGAAATGATGGAGCACGCAGCGGAGTTGCTGGCTTATGGGACAGCAGTGGTCGTGGAGGATGATGAGGCATGACCGACGGGCAATCCAATGATCCACTGCATGGCAAAACTCTTGAAAACATTGTGACCAGCCTGGTTGAATTTTATGGCTGGGAAGAGTTGGGAGATCGCATCAATATTCGCTGTTTCACCAGTGATCCATCGGTGAAATCGAGCCTGAAATTTTTGCGTAAAACTCCCTGGGCCCGGGAAAAAGTGGAAAAACTTTATATCCTCATGCGCCGCTTTCATTCCGAATCATAGCAAAAAAAACCGGGCAGAACCAAAAGGTCCTGCCCGGTTTTTATAAAAACCCGAACTAGTCTACCATCTCGATGGCATCTTCGGGGCATTCTTCCACACAAGCTTCGCAGTCAGTGCATTCGTCAGCAGTGACAAAAGCTTTTCCGTCAACCATGGCGATGGCTTCGGTGGGGCAGGCGTCGACGCAGGCTTCGCAGCCGGTGCATTTGCTTGGATCTACCAGTGCAGGCATTTCAGAATCCTCCAGTAAAACGTTTTGGGTACCGCCGCAGCGGCTTAGAGCTAGACCATTATAGCCTTTGAGAGCAGCTTGTCAAATCGACTTTGATTCTCAGTATTCAGCGAATGTTTTTGCGTTTGAGTCGTTGGTCCAGGCTGGGGCCGGTCGTCAGGCTGAACAGCGGGGGAAGACATGCCAAAAGCAGCAGTGCGTCCCTCCAAAGCAGGGTAAAGCCCACATTGTGGCCTCCATCGGTATTGAAGCAACCACAGGAAATATCCAGTCCCCGATACAGGGCCAGGCTGATGGCTCCAATGAACATCAGATTCATAAGAACAGAGATCAGAGCGGCTCCCCGCTGCCGAAAACCCAGCACCAGCGCAGCGCCAACGACTAGTTCAAGCACCGGCAGCAAAATGGCGAAAGGATGCAACATGGAATAGGGGACCAGGCGGTAATGGTGAATAACCAGGGCAAACGCGTCGGGGTGCTGCAGTTTATCCAGGGAGGCAAAAATAAAAACAGCACCGACAATCAGACGGCAAACCAGAACCACCATTGCCAGCCAGCCTCGGCTCATGATTCTGCCTCCGCGTCCAACAACAGGGGAGGCGAAACCATGCCGCCGGCTTTCTGCCAGCCTTTGACGCCCACCCGCAGAATCAAAATATTTTCGTAGC
>JAOZJV010000412.1 GCA_029935695.1 Candidatus Krumholzibacteriia bacterium
CAGCGGCGGATCCAACGAGGGCGATCATCAGCACAAACGCTAACAAGTGACGCATTATATATACTCCCATTTCTAGAATGATTGGAATTCCCCTGGATGGGGAAATCTCCCATTTCTGCAAAGAGGAAACCCGTTTTGGACGAGGATTTTCTCTCTCTGCAGTTATCACTCGGATCAGCAAAAAACTAACCTCGAGAAATAATTTCGTTGTTCAATAAAGAAAGTTCGTCTTCCAACACTATTGTTTTTTATCAAAGTGTATGCTTGGTTGGTCAAAGAACCCTTTTTCAACAACAAAAGGGATTATAGCACGCTTTTTCCTTTTGAGTCAATGGAAATTTTAATGATTTATCTCTTTTTCAACATAACTGGCCTTATTTTTACAAATAACGGCAATTCATCAAAATGTATAAAACAAACGGGAACAACAACTGGAAAATCCGGATGATTTAGACCGCATCAGAACCCCAACCGCCGATTCAATTCCACCAGCAACTTCTCAGCCGCCACCGGAATCACGGTTCCCGGGCCAAAAATAGCAGCAGCACCGTTCTCTCTTAAGAAATCATAATCCTGCGCCGGAATCACTCCACCGCAAATGACCATGATATCTTCCCTGTCCAATTTCTTCAGTTCATCAATCAACGCCGGCAGCAATGTCTTGTGCCCGGCAGCCAAACTGCTCATGCCAATAATATGCACATCATTTTCCACGGCCTGACGGGCGGTTTCTTCCGGTGTCTGGAACAGGGGGCCCACATCCACGTCGAATCCCAGGTCGGCAAAGGCCGTGGCCACCACTTTGGCCCCGCGGTCGTGCCCATCCTGCCCCATTTTGGCCACCAGAATGCGCGGCCGGCGGCCCTCGTGATCTTCAAAGCGTTTGATCATCGTGCTGACTTTATCGATTTCAACATCCTCCCCGAATTCAGCGGAATACACGCCGCTGATGGTGCGAATTTCGGCCTGATGGCGCCCGCAAACCCGCTCGCAGGCATCAGAGATCTCACCCAAAGTGGCGCGCAACCTGGCCGCTTCCACGGCCAGGGTCAGTAAATTACCCTCACCGGACTGCGCGCTGGCAGTGAGCGCATCCAGTGCCGACTGAACAGCCACATTGTCACGTTCAAGGCGCAGTTTCTCCAACTGAGCCACCTGCTGGCGCCTTACTTCTGTGTTGTCCACTTCCAGGATCTCGATGGGGTCTTCCTTGTCCAACCGGTATTTATTAACCCCGACGATAACCTCCGACCCGGAATCGATGTGGGCCTGGCGGCGCGCGCTGGCCTCTTCAATGCGCATTTTGGGCAACCCAGTGTTGATGGCCGCGGCCATTCCCCCATGCTGCTCCACTTCCTCGATGTGCGCCCAGGCCTTGCGCATGATCTGATCGGTCAGGCTCTCAAGATAATACGAACCACCCCAGGGATCGACTGTGCGGCAAATTCCCGTCTCATCCTGCAGGAAAAGCTGCGTATTGCGGGCAATGCGCGCAGAGAATTCCGTGGGCAGGGCAATGGCTTCATCCAGTGCGTTGGTGTGCAGAGATTGGGTGTGTCCCAAAGCAGCTGACATGCCCTCAATGCAAGTGCGTGCAATATTATTGAATGGGTCCTGCTCGGCCAGAGACCAACCACTGGTCTGACTGTGCGTGCGCAAAGCCATGGCTTTGGCCGTCTCCGGGTCAAACTGCTTGATGAGCTTGGCCCACAACAGGCGACCGGCCCGCAGCTTGGCCATCTCCATGAAATAGTTCATGCCTTCGGCCCAGAAGAATGATAGCCGGGGAGCAAATTTATCGATGGCCAGGCCTGTTTTGAGGCCCGTCCTCACATATTCCAGTCCATCGGCAAGAGTGTAGGCCAGCTCCAGGTCAGCAGTGGCTCCAGCTTCCTGCATATGATAACCACTGATGGAAATGCTGTTGAACTTGGGCATATTTTCTGCCGTGTAGGAGAAAATGTCCGCGATGATGCGCATGCTGAACTCTGGGGGGTATATATAGGTGTTGCGCACCATGTATTCTTTGAGGATATCGTTCTGGATGGTGCCGGCAAGTTTATCCAGATCGGCACCCTGCTCCATGGCCGCCACAATGTAGAAGGCCATAACAGGCAGCACGGCACCGTTCATGGTCATGGAAACGGACATCCGGTCCAGAGGGATCTGGTCGAAAAGAACCTTCATGTCCAGCACCGAATCAATGGCCACACCGGCTTTACCCACATCGCCAATGACCCGGGGATGGTCACTGTCGTATCCGCGATGAGTAGCCAGATCGAAAGCCACCGACAGACCTTTCTGACCGGCGGCCAGATTGCGGCGGTAAAAAGCATTGCTCTCTTCGGCGGTGGAAAAGCCAGCGTACTGGCGCACTGTCCAGGGCCGGGTCACATACATGGTGGCGTAAGGGCCACGCAGAAACGGAGGCAAACCGGCCACGTATTTAGTGTGTTCAAGATTTTCGGTATCGGCAGCAGTGTACAGAGGTTTGACAGTGATCTGCTCGTTGGTCAACCAGCTGCAATCTGTGGGTTGAGAGCCGGTGCTTTGGCTGAAGGATTGCTCCCAGGCCGAAAAGTCGGCCTTCACATCTGAGGAACCATTGCGGAAAGGCACTTTGCTGAAATCAGGAAGACGACTCATGACTGCACCTCCAGCCCTTGGGCCAGTTTTCCCAAAACTTCCAGGATGTTGCTGCGCGCATTGATGGAGAAATCCAGTTCACCGTGCTGATCTGCTGAACCACCGGCCATGATAATTTTCGGTGGTGGAGACAGGGCTTGCAATCCCTTCACCGTTTCTGCACCCATCTGACCGTAAGTCTCATCCAGCCCCACCAGAACCACCACTGGAGCGGCAGATGCGGCAGCAGCTTTCACTGCATCTTCTGCTGTGGTAAAGAAATCATCTTCCACAACTTCAAAGCCTCCGACCTGGAAAAAACCACGGGTGAAATCAAGACGTGGCATGTAGCGGGCAACATTTCCAAGACAGGCCGCAAAAACACGTTTCTGTTTTCCCAGGCCCGCCACTTGTTGGCGCAGGTTTTCAAAAGGTTGGGCGTCACGGCGAAGTCCAATGGTCTGCACCGAAAGGTCCGGATCCGTATCGTGCCGCAGGATGCCTGTAAGCTCACCAAGAGTGGCCCCATAAGCGGCTGCATCGACCAGCAGGGGAAGCAACTCATCGCTGGCCGCATCCATGATCTTTTCCAGCCGACCCAGAACCAGCATGTGTTCTTCCTGGGCGCCGCTGGTGCGCTGACGAGTCATTGCTTCGGTGCGGCGTATTTTCAACTGCTGATGATCGATTGTGCGCGGCTGCCGGCTTGGTTCCTGAGGATTAGGATACTGGTTCGTTCCCACCAGAACATCTTTCCGTGTGGCCAGACGGGCTTTTCCAGCCTCCGCAGAAGCTGCCACCTTTTGTTGCACCCAGCCACTCTTCAAACATTCGACAATGCCGCCGGCAGCTTCAATTTCCTGAAAAACAGACCAGGTTTTTTCAGCCAGATCCGCCGTCAGTTTTTCCACATACCAGCTCCCGCCGGCGGGATCCTGCACTTGATCAAAGTGACATTCGTGAGCCAGCACCAACTGCACATTGCGGGCAATACGGCGGCTGAATTCATCAGGAAGGCAGTCCATCTCATCAAAAGGACTGACATGTAAACTGTCCACACCACCAAAGACGGCGCTCATGGCCTGAGTGGTCACGCGCAGCATGTTCACGTGGGGATCGAGCAGCGTTTGGGTGCGGCCGCTGGTGCGGGCATGAATTTTAGCTTCGGCTGCTACTTCAGGACAGCCGGTGGCATCCAGGATGTCAGCCCAGAGCAGGCGCAACGCGCGCACCTTGGCAATTTCCATGAAAAAATCAGTACCCAGGCAGAGCTGAAACTGGATGCGGCCT
>JAOZJV010000018.1 GCA_029935695.1 Candidatus Krumholzibacteriia bacterium
ATCACCCTTTCGAAAATGAAGGCTCCTACTGGTTGACCTGGGAAAATCTGACCACCCCTTCGCCCATAGGCGGGGCGCCTCTGCGGGTGGCGCAGATCAATACTCCCGCCAACAGCGGCACCGATTTGTCCATGGCCAAGATGCGCCTGCACATGGAACGGCAAACCCGTGAGGCCTTTGGTCAGACCCTGGATAACTGGGCCTGGGATAACAGCATTTATTACACAAAGACCATGGCTTTCGAAGCCTTTTCACCGGTGGCGGACAGTTCGGCCACCTATGTGATTGATTACCGTGGTGATCCCCATGGGGCCACCTGGTCTGTCGATCATTATGAATTCAGCTCCCGCGCCTGGATCAACGATGACACCGGTCATGCTCAGGAAGCCATGATCATCAGTGCCGCCCAGCAGGACAGTTTGCGGATCCGGCTGGTGGGCTCTTCCCAGGCAGTGGTCCATGGTGGCAACGAACTGTCTTTTCAGAGCACCAATCCCGACAGAGCTTTTGCCATGATTTTGGACAGCTTTGATATCTTTTACTGGGCTGAACTGAATCTGACCGGCCAGGATGGCCAGCTGGAGTTTGCAAGCTGGCGTGAAAATGTTTCCTCCGAAGGTCAGCAGGTAAACCTGCGGGTTTCGATCCCCTCTGGTGAAGATATCATCCTGTGGGAGGTTGGTGATCCTTCGGATTCGAAGGTCCTCAGTGGTGACCTGAGCGCTGCCCAACTGACTTGCGGTTTGACTCTTTCACCATCGGCAGATCGCCATTTTCTGGTGACCACCGAAGATGATCTGCTGCGCATTGCCTCGGGCCGGAAAGAAACTCCCGTGGATTTGCGGGGGCTGCCGTCCGACGCCCATTACGTCGTCGTTTATGCAGATGATTTTGCCGATGCTGCTGAAAATCTGACCTCATTCAGGTCGTCATTTCTGCCGGGTGTTTCCAGTCCCATCGCCCGCAGTGTCTCGGTACAGAATATCTACGATAATTTTTCCGGTGGTCAGAAAGATATGCGGGCCATCAGGAATTATCTCAAATGGCTCTATGAAAATGGTGGCGGTAATTTGCGCTATGTGTGCCTGCTGGGCAACGGCACCAAAGACCATCGCAATTATAAAAACCAGAATCCGAATTCAGATTTGATGGACCTGCTTCCTGGCGATCACCGGACTCATTTTCCCAAGAATGTCAACCGGACCTACCGGAACGAGACTTACGGGTCCGATGATACCATGGTCTCTTTTGATGAGCCGACCATCTACGACGATGTGGATTTTCCTGATGTGGCCATTGGCCGCTTGCCTGCTGTTTCGCAGACCGAAGCAAACAGCCTGGTGGAAAGAATGATCCAGTATTCTTCCTCGGTGGAGCCGGGTGCCTGGAGCAATCAATATTTGATGGTGGCTGATGATTGTGTTGTCCCCAAACTGGAATACTGGCCTGAACCGGACAGCTCGGAACATTCCCACACGCAGCAGGCTGAGAAACTCTGTAACCAGTATTTACCGGCCAGCCTGGATGTGACCAAAATCTTTGGTGCTACTTACGATTTCCCCCCTGGCAGTGGTGTGAAACCACAATGCCGCCTGGACATCAACGCAGCCTTGAGCGAAGGCGTGACGGTTTTTCACTATGTGGGCCACGGCGCCGAAAATAATCTTGCTGATGAACAGATGTTCCAGTCCCAGGATATTGCAAACCTGACCAACGGCATGAAGCGGGGGGTATTCGTTGCCTTCAGTTGCGACGTGGGGGTTTACGACAGTCCCACCCGGCGTTCCATGGCTGAAATTTTTGTGACCGCTGAAAACGGTGGCACCATGGCCAGTATTTGCGCCAGCCAGGTCAGTTACATTACCGACAACAACCGCCTGTCGGAAGCTTTCTACAGCACCTTATTTCCCGATCAGAGTGTCGATGGCATCCAGACCCTTTCCGAAGCTCTTCTGGGGGGCAAGGCCAACATGGGAACCACTTCCCACCGGCACAATTCCCAGCGTTACAATCTTTTGAGTGACCCGGCTCTGAGTTTGCCCAATCCTGTGGATGATTTGAGTTTTGCAGCCGCCAGTGTGGATACCTTGCGGGCCGGAGCCCGGCAGGTGGCCGTTCTGGAGGATCGCAGCGGTTTAATGCTCGGCGCGGGTGACAGTTACAGCCTGAGAGTTGAAGAATCGGGTTATGACGCCGGATACATTTATGACTATTGGGACAGTGCTGGCACCCGGGTGCCCCGCTGGAGCACCATGGTGCAGCACGGTGCCACGGTTTTTGCAGGTCACGGCACCATGAACACCAACGAACTGCGGGTGCCTTTCAAGGTTCCTGTCCAGCTTCGGTATGGGGATCAGGCGCGGTTGCGCCTGATCTTATCCGGTCTCGACGGTACTTATGTGGCCAATGAAGCGGTGTCTGCTGTGCGCCAGGCCCTTGGGCCCAATGACGATTTTGAAGGCCCGCAAATCAGTCTGGCTTTTGAGAACAACCGGTACCAGGTCAAGCCCGGCACCCAGCTGACGGCCGCTTTGCAGGACACCAGCAGCATCGCCATTCTGGGCACAACCCCCGGCAACAGTCTGTTGCTGGAGTTTGATGATTCCGGATTCATGACCGACGTCACATCCAGCTTCCTTTTCGAGGCAGACAGTTACACCCAGGGTCAGATCAGTTTCCCGCTGCCGGGAGATCTTCCCCTGGGCAACCACCAGGCAGCTCTGCACGCCAGCGATGCCCTGGGCAATGTGGGCAATGACACCATTTCCTTCGTTATCGTGCCCGGCAGCGTTGTGGGAATGGAATCGATCACTCTTTTTCCTAACCCAACTCCGGGTCCCTGCCGACTCATATTTGAGTTGAGTGATCCCATGTTGGTGAAATGGGAAATTTATACCTTGAGTGGTCATCGTATCAAATCGATGCAGGAGAACTTGTCCGCCGGTCCTCAAATCATCCCCTGGGATGGTCGTGACGATCAGGGGGACGAAATTGCCAACGGCACCTATCTCTACGTTTTGCGTGGAAATGCGGTGGGGGCAGAAGAACGGGATATTACTGAGACGGGGAAACTCGTCATCATGCGCTGATTCGTAAACAAGTGGCCTGGACAACGGTCCATGGCTTGAGCAACTGAACCGGAGGTAAAACGGAAATGAAACGGAATATAACTGCGGCGGCTTTGGTGGCTGTCCTTGTCATGGGATTCTGTGGCAGTGCAATGGCCGGCAGTGGTGCCGGCGCCATCAACCTGACTTTCCCCATTGGTGCACGTTACAACGCCCTGGGTGAAGCTGGAACGGCCCTGTCCCAGGATGTGACGGCTATCTGGTGGAATCCTGGTGGTCTGGCTTTCCTGCCCCAACGCCCCAAGCAGCATGATGTTCATATTATGCAGTCCAGTCTGGCCGAAGGTTTGGCCGATGATATCGCCCTGTATTGGGGTGGTTATGCCATGCCCATGGGCTCTCACGGAGCTCTTGGTTTTGCCATGAACTACCTTGACATGGGTGAGCAGATGGGCACCGATGAAAATGGTCAGGAAACTGGTCTTTTCCGTTCCTACATGTTCGCTTTCAGCACCACTTACGGTGTGCGTCTGAGCCGCACTCTGGGCGTCGGTATCGGTGTGAAATATTTCCGCGATAAACTGGCCCCTTCCGGATCGTTGCAGGACGGTGGCGGTGGCAGTGGCGACAGCTTCGGTGTTGATCTTGGTCTGCTGTGGAAAGTTCCTTCCATCCGCTCCAACATCGGCCTGGCCGTGGCCAACCTGGGCCCCGACATCAAGCACGTGGATGCCGACCAGAGCGATCCCATGCCCCGCAAGGTGACCCTGGGGTTTGCCTTCAGTGCTTACCACAGCGAGTTCATGGGCCTGCTGCTGGTGGCCGATTACCTGGTACCTCTTTACGAGTGGCAGGGTGACGATTACGGCTTTGGTCTGGAGACTGACCAGTCGGAATACGGCATGGGTGTTGAGTGGAACTATATGCGCAGTCTGTATGTGCGTTTCGGGTATAAAAGTGCCGACTACGGTGATATTGCCGACACCACTTTTGGTTTCGGTGTGGATTTCAACGAGTGGACCGGTCAGGCCATCACCTTTGACTTTGCGTCTGTACCCCAGGCTGAAGGTCTGGATAAGGTCACCCGTTTTTCCCTTGGTTACCGTTTCTAAATTGGCTTGTGGAACCCCCTGATTAAGGAGAGAGGCTTTGCAGCCCCTTGGCCAAATGTTATTGCCTAATATGCGAATAAAAATGTTTCTGCTGTTGCTGGCTTGTGGACTGACCCTGGGGGTTGGTCCATTGGGCAGCGCCGCAGTTGCCGATCCCAATGTGCCTGGTACTTCGGACCGCCTGCCGGTCATGTTCAAGGACTGGACCGAGATTCGGACCCTTCCCGATGGTCTCGAGCGCATGCAAAGTGAGCAGCACCGCCAGGGAGAGTATTTTCGGCGCTGGCAGGCTGTGCATAAAATTGTGGGCGACCAGCACACGTCCCGGATATCTCAGGACCTGCTGGCCAAGCGGGGGTTTGGCCCGGCACTGCTGAAAGCGGACGCCGACATGGCAGGCAAGGCTTTTGACGGGATTGATACGTTGAAGGTCCTCATTGTGCGGATTTCCTTCGAGGAAAACCGCAATCCTGAACTGACTTCTGTGGAACCCAATGGTGACTTTCTGTTGGAACCTCTTGCCAACCAGGACACCCTGTTTGTGGATCCGCCACCCCACAACCGGGACTTTTACCAGTCTCATCTGTTGGGCCTGTCCGAGTATTATAAATTCCAATCCGGTGGCCGTCTGCACATTGAAGGCAACGTTCTGCCCGAAGAGCAGGACAGCAGCTACAAACTTTCCGACATTGCCGATTATGGCCCTGGCAATGATGGCTTTTGGACCATGGAAAGTCTGGAGCGCCTGGTGCGCGACATGATTGATACCGGTGACGCCGGTACTGCCGGCACCGAGTTTGATTTCTCCGATTACGATGATGACAATCCTTTGACCTATGTCATTTTTGTCCATGCGGGAAGCGATTGGCAGAGCGACATCAATGGCGATTCTCCCAACGACATTCCCACTTTTTTCGTCACCCTTGGCGAACCCGAAGGATTGATCTCAGGCGGTCAAATGAGTGAGTGCTCGGTCATTCCTGAGACCACCAACCAGGATGGTTATCCCGGCAGCATCGCGGCAGCTTTCTATCATGAATTTGGTCATGCCCTGGGTCTGGTGGACATTTACAACACAACCACCGGTTATCCTTCAGTGGGTATTTGGGACCTGATGGATTCCGGCACTAACCTGCCGGTCACTCTCGGTCACATCACCGCCGAAAACGATACCATCATCCAAACCGCCACGGGTGTTTTACCTCCCTCGCTGTCGGTGTGGGACAAATGGTTTCTCGGCTGGGTGGAGATGGAGGAAGTGGATGGACGAACCGGCGATTACAGGTTGCCGGCCGTTCAGGTTCCACGGGATGATTACGCTATGTGGGACCAGGACAACGGTGATTTCAATCTGGCTTATCCTCAGGCTATCCGGGCCGGCGCTTCTCCGCGGGAATATTTTCTCATGGAAAACCGTTACGTGCCGCCGGCTCCTGACAACACCGGCACCTACACTCCTTATCTGAGCCTGGTTTTTGAACGGGATGATGATACCAAAGTCATTCAGTATCTGGCCGGCTTGCGGGGCAGCACGTGGAGCAACAGCGGCATGTACGATTATTTCATGCCCGATGCCGGTCTGCTGGTGTGGCATGTGAACATGGACCGGATTTCCGCCAATCTGCACGACAATACCATCAATGCTTACGGTGATGGTCTGCGTTTGGTGGAGGCAGATGGCATTCAGGATATTGGCGTGCTGGACGCCTACGTTCTGGGCTGGTATGGCTCCTCCCGTGATCCTTTCGGCCGCGCTGATGGAGGAAATACCCTCTATGCCAACGGCACTCCATCCAGTCGTAATTTTGATCGCTCCTGGTCCGGTGTGAATCTGACCGACATCCGTCCCAACGGCTCCCGCTCTTCCAGTGTGATGCGGTTCGGAGCCCATATTGAACCGCTGACCAGTGGTTATCCATGGCAAGTTGATTCCGTCAGTGAAGATGAAGCTTCAGCTGCCGGTGGAATTGCCGGTCCACGAAAACTGGACATTTCGACCATGACCACCATCACCGTGGGAAGCAATTCCGTGTTGGTCTTTTCCGATGACGCCGGGGAAAACTGGACCGGGGGAGAGTTCCCGTCTTCGCTGTTTGCCAAGGCCGCCAATGGTCTTGATCTTTGGCCGGCACCTGATGGCAAACCTGCCGGCGCGGTGTTGAATCTGGATGCTCCTCTGGCCGGTCCGCCCATCCTGCTGGATGCTGACGCCGTCAACCCGGTGCTGATTTACGGGACCCGGGCAGGAACCATGGGCAGTGTCGTCTTTTCGGATTCGGGAAATCCGGTGTCTCTGTGGAGTGCCAGTGTGGGCGACAGCCTTGTTTTTGGACCGATCATCGGCACTGATGATCAGGGAATGCAATTGGTGATGTGCCCCGTGGCCACCGATACCCTGGTCTATGTTAATCCAACCACTGGTGCTGTTGAAGAGACAGTACCGCTGCAACGCAATTTTGTTTCTCAACCCCGCGGTTATAGAAGCACACCTGGCACTGCAGTGGACCATGCCGTCCTGGTTTCCGTCGAGGGTCTGGCTGTGTTTCCTTTCCCATTCGATTTACCACTTTGGTCAGCGGATTTTGAAACGCCGGCGGAGGGCCCCGTTCATACTGCCACGGTGTCCACAGGCGCAGTCACGGCAGTGTATGCCTTCGATGATAACGGGTATGTGAAACCCGCTGATTCTTTGGATGGATTCATCGAAGAATTTGCCGGTCTTGATGCCCCCCTGGTCTGTGAACCGGCCGTGGCTGATTTGGATGCAGATGGACGCGATGACCTGATCCTGGCCACCGAGCAGCGTATCTTTGCCTTTCATGCCGACGGGGTTCCATTGCGTGGTTTTCCCAGTCGTCTTTACGAACTGTTTCCCTTGCCGGACAGCACGCGCATCACTGGTCCCCTGATCATTGCCGACGCTACGGGCGATGGAGTGAATGAGATTTTTTACAACACCACCGGCGGTCATCTCATGGGATTGACCTGCCTTGGTGAACTGCTGCCATCGCTTCCCTTCCGTTGGGGCGACGAAGGCACCGGTGGCTTGGCTATGAGCACCGACAGTGCCGGATCCAACCTTTTGTGGATGATGTCTCCTGGCAGCTACGCCACCGAGCCTTTTGGTCGCAATCACGTCAACGGACGCATTGCCGCCTACGGTTTGGCCGCCGCTGCCGCTGTTGGAGAATCTACCAGTCGCTGGCTCGGGCCCATGGGTGGGTCCACTCGCAGTGGCAGCATGGGTGAAGCCCGCAATCTGGGTGTGAAATCTCCCCTGACAGCAGAAATGCAGCGGGTGATCATGTATCCTAACCCAGTGCATGAAAATGACGTGACAGTGCGCTTCTATGCATACAATGATGAAGGGGCCCGTTTCATTCTGTACAACCTGCAGGGTGAAGAAGTGAAACGCGCCGAATTTATCACCACAGCTGGCAGCATCAATGAAAACAGAATGGATGTTTCCGGTCTTGCCAGTGGTTTGTATCTTGGCCGCCTGGTGTATCCGGGTGCTAATGGAACTGAAACCAAAACCATGACTCTGGCGGTGGAGCGATGAGGTTCACTGCTCAGAGGGAGGGTCTTATGTCTTTACGAAATAATTGGTCTTGGGTCAGCCTGACACTGGTCTTGCTGATGGTGTTTTCTTCCGGTGCGGCCCTGGCCGATGCCAATGGACAGACCCGGGCTGCCTGGCTCCTGCAGCGGGGCGATTTTGAAACCAGGGCTCTGACGGGGCTGAGTTTTGATCAGGGAGAATTTGGCACCGAAGACGGTGGCGGCTCAGGCGCCATCAGACTGGAAGCCGAAGATGAGTACGTCGGGGGAACCAGCGCTGGTTTAACCATGCTGGCATCGGCTATTCTGCCGGGATCCGGTGAAGCCATCATGGGCTACAAACGTGGTTATGCGATGATGGCCCTGGATATTTTTGCCTGGACTCAGGTTTCCAAATACCATAACGACGGAGAAGATCTGGCCACGGCTTACTATGACTATGCTGATGCACACTATACCGATGCCCGATTGGTGGAAGGGTACAACCCGGCCAGCACCGATCTGGAACGGGAAGGCCAGGGCGCCATCTACTTTCCCGGTTACGGTCCCGTCACTGACGAATCGGAACTGGTGAATCTGCCTTTGTATGTCACAGTGGAAGATGACCGCCGGGAATATTATGAAAACCTCGGTAAATGGGACCAGTTTATTTTTGGCTGGGACGATTACACGCGCGCCAGTGTGGATCACCCCGAGTACGATTACGAGCCCACCATGACCATCAGCGATTTGCGACAGCCCTGGGTGAGCCGCAACCGGGACACCTACCGTGAAATGCGCACCGCCAGCAACGATGCGTACAAGAGCCGGGATCGCTGGATGTATGTGAACATCGGATTGCGTGTTTTCAGTGTTCTGCAGGTGGCGTATTTGCAAGGATTGCTGGGTGGTGGCGAGGACAACACCATGGAAGTGTCCGGTCACGCCATCCAATTGATCGCTCAACCCTACGGCTTGACCCGGGGATCTGTAGCGGCGAAGGTGTCTTTCTAAAATTTTGACCCCAAGGGGAGTTGAACCTGATGAGTTCCATATTGATGCGTGTCCTTTCTATTGTCACCCTCATGCTGTGCCTGTTGGCTGCAGCTGCGGCCGTGGCCCTGGAAATTCCTGAAACGACGGCTTTTTTGAAAACCGAACTGGCCATCACCGGAGTCAGTCCTTCTGTGTTGTGGCATGACACCGGCCTTGGCGCAGGATTGGTTCTGGATCAAATCGGCGGCGAAGGTACCAACCAGCCTGATGAATTCGGGGGGGGACTGGAACCTGAAAAAACAGAAGAAGAAAAGAGTGACGACGGGCCATCCAATCTGGGAGTCAAGGTCAAGGCAGGACTGTTCTCTGCTATCCTTCCTGGCGCTGGACAGTTTTATAACGGCCAAAAGAAAAAGGCCTACATCATGGCCGGAACCGAAGTGGCCATTTGGACTGCTTATTTTGTCTTTGATGCCCAGGGTGATAACCGCATGGATTCAGCAATGGAATATGCCGGTATTTATGCAGGCACTTCGGGGGATCACGCCAACAGCTATTGGCAGAATGTCGGCCGTCACATGGACAGCGATGAATACAATGATGCCCGCTTGCGCGAAGCCCGGGCCCTGCAGGAAACCCCCAGCAACCTGGTTTATGGTGATGACGCCTGGCAATGGGTGAACAATGACCGCCGCTACGAATTCACCAAGATTCGGGCCGATGGTAACAGCGCCTACGATCGTCGCGATTTCATGATTCTCTTTGCCGTGGTCAACCGGGCCATCTCTGTGGTGGACGCAGTCATTGGCGCCGGCAGCAAACCCGGAGTTCTTGAGGCTGAAGTGCTGGGGATGAACCTCGAAGTGGAAATGTTGCCGTCCTGGAGTAATCCCGGGGCCCAGTGTGTTGTCTCACGGAGTTTCTAATATGCACCAGAGCGGAAAGATCATTGCCCTGTGTTTTTTGATCTTGATTGGCGGCTGTGCCGGCAGTGACACCGGAGGCGCAGCCTACACCCAGCCGCCGACTCCCCAGGCATCGACGCGTCCAGGTTCTACTCCCGTGGCTTTGGAATTTGTCATGGCCTACGAAAATGTGGCCAGCGAAATGTACTTTCCCCTCGAAGGTGTCTCCGGGTGTGTTTACACTTCTGATGGATCCCTTATCATCACCGACGAAAAACGCGGCAAGGTTTATGGGCTCGATTCCAGCACCGATCGCTGGTACGAGTTCGACACTCCTCTTACCCGACCTTACCGTCCAGTGGCCGTGGCGGTGGATGGTTTCAAGGTGATGGTGCTGGATTCCGGCGGCAACACCGTCCAGCGATTTGATCTTTCCGGTGCCCACCAGGATCAGGTTTTGGATATGCGCCGGGCAGACCCGGGCATCATCAGTCAGGTGGCGGCTTTTGCCATGGATCGGGATGGCCGCATGGTGATTTCCGATCAATCCCAGCAACAGGTGATTCTGCTGGATTCCTTCCTCAACTTGAGCAGTCGATTGGGCGATCCCGGCATCCAGGATGATCAGTTCACCAATCCCGAAGGTGTTGTGTTCCTGCCCGACGGCCGGATCATGGTGGCCGATACGGGAAACTCCCGACTGTGCCTCTACGGACGCATGGGCTTTTTTGAAAGCACCATTGGCGGCAGATTTGATCCCGACAATCCTTTCCTGGCACCCTCTGGTGTTGATGTCGATCAGCATGGCAATCTCTTTGTCACGGACCTGGCGGCGGGGCAAATTCATGTGCTGGGCACCAATTTTCGACATCTCTTCAGCACTGGTCATGATTTGGCCCTTGCCGGTCTACCGGAAGCGCCCCTGGGGATTGCTGTCAGCCCTGACGGCCTTCTCGCGGTGACGGATCGCAGCCGGCAGGCGATTCTCATCTACCGGATCATTTACGAATGATTTTTGCCCGGAAATCGGGCCTCACTGTATTGCTGTGCCTGCTGGTTTGTTGGTGCGCTCCTGGTTTGGGCCTGGGCTCTGAAGTGCCATCTCCGGATCCCTCCATGCGCCAGGAAACAGAATTCCTCCTTGGTCCTCATGCCGATCAGACCATAAAACTCGCCCACGGATTTCTGGAGCGGGATTCGGTGCGTCTTTATGTGGACGGTCACCGCTGGATCCAGGGTGAAGATTTTCAAATCAAGGCGCGCACCGGTTTGGTGGTGCCTTTGCGGCCATGGTCCGAAAAAAACGAAAAAGCCCTGGTGGTTGTGCGCTACAACTTCTTACCCGTTTCGTTGCCCTCACGGCGAGATTTGCGCCCTATGTCCAATCCTCCCAGCCGAGATCCTGAAACCGGACACATCTCCATTGAAACTCCCTCATTTGAAGAAAACATGTGGCAGAGCGGGAATCTGGAAGTCAGAGGCAGCAAGACAGTTCAGGTCAGTTCTGGAAACCGGCGTGAAATGACCGTGGATCAGAATTTGCGCCTGACTATCATGGGGCAGCTCACTGATGACATCGCTGTCAGGGCCTTTTTATCTGACGACAACCTGCCGGTTATTCCTGAAGGCAACACTGAAGAACTCCGGGATGTGGACAAGGTCCTGGTGGAGATGCGGGCCAAAAACTGGTCGGCCACTCTGGGTGATTTTGTGGCCCAGCGAACCGGCACCAGCTTTGGCAATTACCGGCGAAAACTTCAGGGTTTTTCCATGGAAGCCCATCCCGGACAGCTGGATTTTGAGGTCCTTGCCGGTTCGCCCCGGGGGTTGTATCGCACTTTGCAAATCAGGGGTGAGGAAGCCAACCAGGGGCCTTATTTTCTGGCCGGGGCCAGCGGTGGCGCAAACCTCTTCCTGGTGGCCGGCAGCGAGCGGGTCACCCTCAATGGCGAACTGCTGAAAAGAGGCGCTGATGGAGATTACACCATCGACTATGTGCGCGGCTCTGTCACTTTCACCTACCGCCGCCTCATCACTGCCGAAAGCACTATTGTCGTTGAGTACGAACAAGGGGAAGGACCTTACGGCCGCACCGTTGTCGGCGGTGGTGGTGGTGCGCGTTTCAATGTACCGGGTCTGAATCTGCCAGGCAGTTTCCATGCCCGGGTCATTAAGGAAAAAGATGATCCCCAGCGGTTGCGCACCGGTGAGCTGGATCCTGCCGACGAAGCCATCCTGGCTGCAGCTGGAGATGATCCGCTGCTGGCAGTGGCATCAGGTGTTTCGCCGGCCATTGCAGGTGAAGGGCTTTATGATGAAGCCATCCAGGGTGGAAAAACCATTTATGTCTACAATCCTGCCGGTGGAAATTTCAATCTCACTCTCTTTCATGTGGGGTCGGAATTGGGTGATTACACCTTGGATTTTCTCACCGAAACGGGCCAGAAGGTTTTTGTGTATAAGGGAGATGGCCTGGGTAATTACCTCATCGGGCGGCCGTTGGACCGTCCGCAAATGCAGAGCATCACCACCTTGCAAAGTGTTCTCGGTGACAGCAACTCCACCCATGTGGCCGCCGAGTGGAATTTTGGCAATCTCGATTTGAACCAGCTTTCAGACTTGGACAATGAAAACAATCAGGCCCAGGCTGGAAAGATCAGTGCCCATGTGACACCCCAAAACATGAATCTGGGTGATGTCTCGTTGGGGAAACTCTCTCTGGATGGTTTTTGGGAAATGAGTGAAGAGGGTTTCAAGCCCTTCCAGGTGCACAAGACGGTTTTTGATTATGACCGGTGGGGATTGTCGGACCGGGCGCGGCGGGTTGGATTTTTAGAGCTTGAAGACCGGGAAGCCGGGGCCAAGGCTGCCTGGCTGCTGGGGCAGGACCGCCACCGCCTGGAGATCTCGGGTGATTGGGGAACATTGGAACATGGTGAAAACCTGAATGCGGACCAGATATCGGGTGTCGCTTCCTGGTCTTTGGCTGGAGGATCGGGATATCATCGGGAGCAAACCGCCACCGCCGTCGATTCTGTTGATCCTCTGGATATTGCCCGGAAAAGCCGCTTGCACACTTTGCGCTGGAAACTGGGCCCGGTGGAACCGGATATCCGGTACAAGTTTCAGTCCTGGGAGGATCAGGCCATCAGCGGCAGCCGAGCTTCAGGTTTTCGCATGGAAGAAACCGGTTTTGGCCTTAAATCGACTCCTGGCAGTATCATGGACTGGCGGGCATCTTTCATGCGCGGTGTGGCCGATTCCCTGGTTGCCGATTCCTGGGAAACCCAACGGGACAGTCGCACATATAACGTGGGGTTGACATCCTCATTGGTGGCCGGAATGCGCCTCGTGGGAGAAGGAACCCATCGCGAGATTCAGCAGCCGGGCAACCCTGACCAAACCACCAGACTGGGACGCATCAACCTTTCCGGGCAGTGGGATAAAACAGAAAGTGACTGGTCTTTGGGCTATCGCCTGGACAACAGCCGCACCCGGGTGCTGGATCGGCAGATAGTTTTTGTGGGCGATGGACAGGGCGACTACAATGAAAATGGTGACTATCTGGGTCCAGGCTTGGGCGATCACGATCTGGTGACAGCGGCCACCGACAGCATGCTGGCCACTACGGCGGTGGTGACGGATCTGCACTGGCGCCAGGGCTTTGGGTTTTTGGGAAAGAAAAGGATTTACGGAGCCTGGAATGCCATGACCCTCGCTTCGGTGGAAGGTCGCAGCACCACCGACGATGTGGGGGGATTGCTCACTCTCGATCCTGAGGTGATATTTGATCCGGAGCACACGGTTCTGGGTGACTTTAATTTTTCCGAAGAGTTGACATTTCTGCAGCACATTCCCACGGTGGATTTGCGGGGTAAATTCAATTACCGGGAGACCATGGATCGTCAATATTCGGACCATCCTGAAGACCGACTCAACAGAGGGTTCCAGATCAACACCACCATCAACCTGGGGCGCCGTTCTTCTGTGCGGGGCAAGTGGGTTAAAAAAACAGAAAACCGATACTCCACTGAAAGTGTGGCCAGCAGCCGGCGCAGTTTTGAAAGTCTGATGCATGAATACCAGGTGGGGTATGGATACCGGCCTTCAGCTGATTTGCGGTTGAACCTGGATGCAAGCTACATCACCCGACTGGATCGAATTTCCGGAGTGAGCCAGAAAGAGTATGCCGTTCATCCCAACGTCAGACACAAATTCATGGAGCGGTGGACCATTCAGGCTGACGCCCGGGTTGCGGAAGTCAAAAGTGATGAACCAGGCAGCTCGCTGCGTCCCTGGTTTTTTCCCATTCCCGGCCGCAATGTGGAGTCGTCCTTCCGGCTGAATTGGGCGCCTTCCACATTTCTGGATGTGGGTTTGAGCTATTTTGCCCGCAAACAGGGAGACAGGGGGTGGCAACATGATCTTCGACTGGAATCGACAGCACGGTTCTAGGACCATTGTTCTGTTGTTGTTTCTATTGGTAGTGCCCGGGATTGGTTTTGCAGCTGCAGGTTCTGCCCATCTGACTATTTCGGGTGATCGCAAGATCTCTACCCGGGAAATTACCTGGATTGAAGAAGATCGCAGCTGGTTGGCATCCCTGGCGGGTTCATTGACGAGGAGCGATTTGCCTGATCCTTTCACCACCGCACCTGACAGCCTGGCCATGTTGAAGTCCTGGGTTGAAAAATCGGCCCAACAGGATTCAGTTCAGCGGTTGCGACCTGTGGCTTCTCTGCTGCGGGACCGCTGGCTGGATCGGGGTTACCTTACGGCACAGGTTTCCGGAGTTGATACTTTGCACCTGGATCCCGGTGTCCAGTTCCATTGGTCTTATCTGGACATCGGCGGCGAAGATTTTCCAGGCCGTGATCATCTGTTGGATCTGTGGTTGCCACGCCCCGGACAGGTTTACAACCGTGAGGAAATGGAGCGGGGCATCGAGATGGTGCTGCTCGGTGTGGGGGAAGCCGGGTATCCCTTCGCCCGTTGGGTCACTCGGGACCTCATTCTTGATGAAGAGGCTGCCACTGTGGCCTTGAAAGGCCGTCTCCTGCCCGGATACCAGGCTGTGATCGGACCCATCAGCAGCACATTGGAAAGTGAGCGGTCCTCTAACTTTCTGGCCCGGGCCACGGGGTTGCAGCATGGCCATTTGTTCCAGCATTCAGATCTCCAGCGGGCCACCGACCGACTTCTGGCCAGAGACCTGTACTCCCATGTGGGCACTCCCCTGGTGTACCTGACATCCAGCGTTGACACTGTGGGAATCCATTTTCCCGTCACCGAACGCCGGAAAATCAATCGTTTCCAGGTGGTGCTGGGTTTGAGCCGCAAAGAAGAAGGACAACCCAGCCGTATCAGCGGAGAGGTTGATTTGCAGCTGCCCAACATGGCGGGAACCGGGCGCAGCCTGGGCATTGGCTGGCGTGATGATGGGGCCAACAAAGCCTGGTTTGGATTTTCGTATCTGGAACCCATGGCTTTTGGCACACCCCTTGATATGGCATTCATTCTGGACAATGAGGTGCAAACCGACCAATACACCCGCTTCCGTCTGGACAACCGCTGGAGTATTCCGGTGGTCGCTCTTTGGGGAGTGGAATTGGGTGTGGGGTGGGACCGCTCCACTTATCCTGTGGGTGACCTGGTTAACACCAGTCGCTTGAGGGGCCGGGGTGCTTTCCGGCATCATCGGGGTGATCGTTCGGTCAGCGGCTGGGGCGGCCTTTTTGCTTTGGAAACAGCCTACCGATCTTCTCAGCTTCGGACTGAGGATGAAGACGGCAACGCCCCAAATCCTCAGTTGGGTGAAGCC
>JAOZJV010000929.1 GCA_029935695.1 Candidatus Krumholzibacteriia bacterium
TACCGCATCGTGGCCGTGGCGCCTTTGGATCCGGCGCTCTATCCATTGCTTATGGAGACGATTCCTGTTCTGACGGGCCCGGCTGCTTTGGAGTCATTTGTGAAGGCCTTTGGTGGTCGTTGTGTGCCCGTTTCCGCCGAACCGGATCATTACCTGATGCATGATGGCGTTGGGGTGTGGACTGGGTTTACTGAGCCGCTGGAAGTGGAGGGTTATCCTTCAATTGCCATTGACCAGACAGAGCTTCCGCCTGAGTTGGTGGTCACCGCCTGGAATGATGAAAAGGTGGCGCTGGCTTTGAGTCACCGCCTGATGCCTTTGGTGGCTTTAAATATTCATCCGAATGATTTGGGCGAAGAGTACAGCCGGAACTTGATGTATGCGTTTTTGGAAGGGCGATATTTGACGGGGGCGCCTGTGGGGCCGCCGGAGATTTGATTTTTTTCATCCTCCCGGGGGGACTTTCTACCGGAAATATGCCTTAACTGAATTCCATCCCACCGGAGTCACGGCAACCACCCCGGGGTCTTCCCATCGCAACCAAACATTACCCGCATAAGGGTCGATGACTTCACCGGGACTTTTGTGCTGGTATGCGCTGACGTGCAGAGTCACCAGATATTCGCCTGGTGGAAGATCAAGTTGGGCCTGGTCTGGCCCCGGATCTGCATCCAGCACCTGCACCACGGAACCATCAGGATAAGTGATAGTGATGGAGTGTTCGTCCGTGTCCAGATCGCCGGAATTGATCAGGCGGCCGGCAGACATTCTTGTCTCGGTGTTGAGCATGACAGAACAGGTAAGGTCCACGATGTATTCTGCGCCACTGACAAAATATGAGTCGATGAAAGGCCATGAACCCTGGAAAACAAGGCTGTCGTTGTCACAATGAACAAGCCAGGCATCCGGGCATTCCATATTGCCATACCCGTCGGCGTTGGTGGCATGAAAAACCGGATCAGAGATGGAATCAGAATCCCAGTAGCAGTAGCCGGGAGTTGGGCTGGAGACAACCCACATGTGTTGTTGGACGGAGCCTTCGCCTGTATTGACCAGGGGTTCATCCCAGGCAGATGCGGTGGTGCATAACATTGTCGTCATGGCCAACAGGATGAGAAATTGAATTGGTTTCAAGATATACTCCAAGGCCGGTCGCTTTGATTTAGTATTACAGGTGGAGTATAGCAGAATGG
>JAOZJV010000413.1 GCA_029935695.1 Candidatus Krumholzibacteriia bacterium
AGAAATGTCGTAGACATGCAATCCGCCAAACCAGTCGGCGACACAGGCGTGGTGACCTCTGGTGGCCACGCCGTGAACCAGTCCGGGTGTCTCCACATGGGCCAATTTGACTGGAGCCAATTCGTAGGGGGATGTCATGGGGGAAATATCAAAAATCCACCAGCCACCTTCACGGTCAGCCACATACAGGTTTCCATTGTTGATGGCCACATCAATTGCCATGTCCTGGGTGTCGATGACATCAACAATGACGGGAAATTTAGGATCGACAACATCCAGGATTTTTACACCACCGGCGCTGTCTGCCACGAAGGCGAAATGCCCGTCAATAACCACCGCACGGGGACCCACAAAGCCCGGGACTGTGTGGGTTAGTTCAGGAAGGCTTGGGTCGGAAATGTCGACCACATGCAGCCCACCAACTAAATCAGGAACAAAGGCAACGTTTCCGACAATAGCGGGAGGGTGAGCATTGCCTGGAGTATCCACAAAGCCGTTATCAAAGGTCACATCGCCATATTCATGGCATTCATCAGCCCATGCAATTGGAACAATGGCGATCATGACGACCCAAAAAAGTATCCTGGAAAAAATCCGCGTATGCAATGAAGTAATCATCACCAAATCCCCCTTGAAACGACCCTATTGACTCTGCATGCCTTGAGAATCCCTCAATAACCCAGGCTGGCCAATGACTCGATAAGCAAACACTCTCATAAATTAATTATACACAATCAATTGGATGTTGTATATGCAGATTATTGAAAAAAAGGGGAGTTATTTGTTTTCAGCTTCTGGAACAGTGACCAGAATTTTCGATCTCAACTGTATTTTAGCCTTCTGCAGGTAGGTGGATGCCATGGCCCGGTTCTTCTGTTTATTAAAAGGAACCAACAACCTCAGCACTCCCTTGAGTCCAAACTCAAAAAACTGCGCCAGGCGGAATTTCCAAACCTGCCCTGCTCCGTAATTTTTCTCCACAAACAAGCGGTAACTTTTCTGAAATTGCCGGGTGGTGAATATGCTGGCTTTTTCGGCTGCCTTGCCTTCGAGGTGCATTACTTCAGCTTCATGGCAATACCAGATATCCAACCCGGCCTGCCGGGCCCGCCAACACCAGTCAGTCTCCTCGAAATACATGAAAAACCGCTCATCCAGGGGGCCGATGCTTTTCAGTACACCATGGGGCATCAAAAAGCAGGCTCCAGTGACGTAATCTACGGTGCACGAGGTATCATCGTGTGACGGGATGATCGATACTCTTGATTGCAGCCACCGACCAGGCAGCATCCGCAAAGGGTCCAGGAAACCGAGCCAGTGAAAGTGGGCCTTTGGGAAAAAGCCGCATGTGATGGCAGGGTGGCCTGCGCCGTCAGTCAGAAGTGGGGAAACTGCGCCCAGATTCTTCCGGTTTTGGGCCCAGTGCACAAGCTTGCTCAGACTGCCGGCCGGACTAACGGTGTCCGGATTCAGCAACAGAACAAAATCGCCTCTGCATCTTTCAAAGGCCAGGTTGTTGCCTTTGGTGAAACCCAGATTCCCGCCGGAGGGAATCAATTGAAAGGTTGGAAAGGAATTCCGGACCATATCGGCGGAGCCATCGGACGAATGATTATCCACCACCAGCACTTCAAAGCTCAGGGATGAGCAGGCATCTTCCAGGGAGTTCAGACAATCGTATAACAGATCACGGGTGTTCCAGTTGACAATGACAACGCTCAGGTCCATTTCAGGACTCGGTCTTCTCGTGGATAAAAAATTTATGGCGGGTCATTTGCAAACTATTTCCTTCCGGCCCGGCGCAACAATTCCTGCTCTTCATCGGACAGGCTTT
This sequence comes from Candidatus Krumholzibacteriia bacterium, assembly GCA_029935695.1. Classification (GTDB taxonomy): domain Bacteria; phylum Krumholzibacteriota; class Krumholzibacteriia; order LZORAL124-64-63; family LZORAL124-64-63; genus LZORAL124-64-63. The sequence goes on from JAOZJV010000413.1 coordinate 1,835, forward strand.
GCAGTCCTTCGCGGGAGATTTTATCCAAAATTAGATCAATGCGTTGCTGATTTGGATTGGCACCTGAATTGCCAGGGGTGCCGGAATGTTTAGGTTCATCGGAAGCTGGTTTCTGCGGTCGAACCACCCTCATGCGCCGCTTGGTTTGGAAATTTTTCCACCAGGAGCTGAGAGAGCTGCCCTTGAACATCTGACCACTGAGACCGGGAATGGTGACCTGGATGAAAATGAACCCTGCCAGCAGCCCGCCAAGGTGGGCCAGGTGAGCCACGCCATCGCCTTTGGGGATCGACATCAGATCCATCATTCCGTAAAGCACAACCATGTATTTGGCTTTTATGGGCAGGATTCCCATCAGGAAGATCTGGTTGTTGGGATAGGTCATGCCGTAGGCCAGCAACAAGCCCATAATGGAGCCGGAAGCTCCCAGCATCCAGCCGCCGCCAATGCCGAGCAGGGCAAAAAGGCCATACATAAGCGATCCGCCAAGGCCGCAAACAAAATAATAGAGCAGGAAAGTGCGCTGGCCCCAGAGGGCTTCAATCTGGGTGCCGAACATCCACAAGCCCAGCATGTTGAACAGGATATGGGAAACTCCGCCGTGCAGGAACATGTAGGTGACAAAGCGCCAGACCTGGAATTGGTTCACCGCAAGCCGGGTGTTGTACGCACCCCATTGTTCCAATACGTTGGGCAGAACCTGTTGCAGAAAGAAAATGGCCACATTGGCAATCAAAAGGTATTTGACCACGGGTGTGAGCTGGAAACCGGAAAAGGCCATGCGGCCGCCGTTATTCATCCTCATAATACTCTGTCGCTCCATCTAATAGGATGGTGGAGGTGTCCTGAAAGTTGATTCACTCAAATGTACACAACTTTACTATTGGTACCAACCCCAAACACCTGATCCTCAATAATAAGAACAAGAAGGGGGAGCCGTTTGGCTCCCCCGAACTCGACAACAGTCGAAAAGAATTGCAGAACAAGTCCTTTTTTTAACGCCAGATAGCTGTCATGGCTTGAGCAGCCTCAGGACTCAAGGCAGGCATAGTGCCAGCCATGGTTTTGCCACTGATGTCGGCCCCATAAGTTGGGTCCCAAACCAGGGCATTCCAGTCAACGTCGGCCACGCTGGTGCCTTGCAGTTCATTGATTTTCTCAATGAACGCGTTGGCAATAACACCGTAACCACGGCTGTTGGGGTGGACTCCATCCAGAGAGAACAGAGTAGCCGCAGCAGCCTCTTCCACCGACATGGGATCATCAACATCGGGAGTCAGGGGGTTATCCTGTCCCACGAGGAACAAGAAATGCATGGCGGCCAGAGGACCGGCTTCATGGGCTCCGCTGGCAATTTCAGCCATCAGAGCGTTGGTATCAACAACGCCAACGGTTGCCATACCGGAGTCGTTCACACCAGCTGCAACACCGGCGATGATGCCGTTGAAAGTGGCAACCTGAGTTTCCACAACGCCGACTTCGGCAGTGGTCAGGGTGTAGTTGCTGGGGATGGCGGTTCCCTGGTTTTCAGGAACAGCAATCCAGCTGAGAACCCGGAAGGTCATCAACATACCGTCATCATCGTTTCCATCTTCATAACCCCAGGGCCAGTCTCCGCCCAGTGCTTCGGGAAGAGCTGATTGGAAGAGGGCTTTGGGGATGAAGTAGGGAATGGTGGAGATGCTCGGAATATTCGCCACAACAATGGTCGTGGGATATCCAGTGCGCTGCATCAAGGCTCCGGCCAGGGTACCAAGCAGGGCTGTGTACTCAGCCTGGAAGGTGGCCGTGTCTGTCATGTTCTCACCAGCGACAGGGTTGCCAGCGGTGGCTCCATACAGAATGTCGTTGTTTCCGATCCACAGAGTTGTCAGTGCTGAACCACCGGCAACAGTCTGCCAGAACATGGAACTGGTTTCCCAGCCTGGAGTGGCCGGAGGACCGGCTGAAGGATCAACGGTGGTGTTGCCGAAGAGGCTCTCCCGGTTGTTGAAGTTGAAAAAGGTATTACCGACGGGAACACTGGTGGTCGCATCATAGGCATTCATGACATCATGAATCCATG
>JAOZJV010000930.1 GCA_029935695.1 Candidatus Krumholzibacteriia bacterium
TCTCTCCATTCTTGAGTTTGAAACTCATCCATGTGGGAGATAACACCAGATTGGCAGGTTAAGAGTTGCAGTGCTTTTTGATGATGGGGTTATTCTTCCTCCTTTTGGTGGACAGTGTCCACATTAGAAGGGCAAAAGCGTCACTTAGTTTTCTATTGAAAAGGCGGACATGTTATAATGGACGCTACAACTGAGATGGACCCCATCCTTTGGACAGGTCAGCAGCATATTTGTTGCCTGCATGTAAAATATTTGACCCAAAGACAGTGAGATCCGTCCCCGTGATAATTCCCTCAAAACCAGCCAACATCGACGACCTCAAAACCTGGGTCAAATTCCGCCAGAAGCTTTGCGACCACTGCCGGGGCACATGTTGCAGCTTGCCGGTCGAGGTCAAAACCAGTGATCTGGTTCGCATGGGCCTGATCGATGAGTTTGACCTTCAGGAAAACCCCAAGGTCATTTTCAAGCGATTGTACAAAGAACGGATTGTGCAACACTTCCATGCCAGAAGCGAGACCCTGACTCTTGCCCAGATGGCCAACGGAGACTGTCTTTATCTGGACCCAGTCAGCCGCCGCTGCACCATTTACGATCTTCGTCCTGAGACTTGCCGCCAGCACCCAGTCCAGGGACCCCGGCCTGGATATTGTGCCTTCATTCCCAAGTCACCCACTAAATCGTAACAATTTTCGCCCCCTCTGGAACTGCTGAAGCGAATTTCTAAGCAGATCAAATTTATTGGGCATTCACCCAGAAGGCATCCAGCATGATAAAACCGGATGAACTGCCAGTTTTGCCGCCAATAACTTTGGGGACGATGTATTCGTCGTGAGGCTCGTACCCCATGGTGCTGCGAACGTTGTGCTGCAGTTTCCCTTCTTTGACCACGGCCTTGAAAGTGCGAATGACCTGGTCACCCGTCTTAAGAACCACCTGGTATTCGCAGTCCTGCCTTGTCATGTCGCCCATTGTAAAAAATTTTCTCCCATTTGAGCCCGATTGACGCAATGACCGGGCGCAACTCTGCCAAATAGCTTTGCTGACGAAAGAACCTTTGCTTTCAGCCACTTCAACGCCATCTCTCAAAATGACAACTTTAACTTTGGCCCCTTTTCCATCGGGTAATTCCCCAATACGCGACCACCAGTTGAAACTGATAGCTTCATCCGGTTTTTCTGAATTGTGGCTG
>JAOZJV010000931.1 GCA_029935695.1 Candidatus Krumholzibacteriia bacterium
AGCCAGCTGCACATTCATGCGCATGGTTCCAGACGATGTCACAAACTGATTGAAGTTTACCAACACTGGAGGCATGCTCTGCATGGCGGTTCCCTATTCGACCACAACCGACAATTCCGATATTCAAATCACCCATGACAACCTTTCAGGACAATTCCAAAAGTTAATAAAAAAGCCACTGGCACGAAGCGGCTTGGCGTAAAACAGAAGATTGATTGTAAGTTTGAATCACTGCAGCCCCCAGAAACAGGGCTCAATGGAATTCTGAGCCGAATTATCCATCAACGCACCCTGCCAGTCAAGAACCGACACCAAAATAACTGTTAAAATGACTTCCCACAACTTGCATCAATACGCTAATTTCTTTCCCATGAGAAATCCCATTGCACATTACCGCCCAACCATTTTCGGCATCAGCACCCCACAAGTGTTGGGGGTGTTCCTGATTGTGGTGAATTCATGGTTCATGACGGGCCAAGCCCTGGGCCAATGGGGCAATCTGGACGCCGATGCCCGCACCACCCCCTGGTCCAGCATCTCTCGTCTGGCCCTTGAAGGCGGCTCCTTTCCCCCCGCTTACCGTACGGTCTCTGAAAATGAAATTTCTTCCCTGCTGGCAGGTATCCAGGAGCAGGCTATTTCCTGCAATGCTCGGGCTTTCGCCGACGACAGCGAATACGCCAGGCTGGTTTTCCTCCAGGATCGCTACCTTCAAGGTGGAAACGGGTTGGTTCTGCGAGGCTGTCCCTGCCGTGAGAATCCAGTCTTTTTTCGACTTTTCGGACGTATTCTGGGTGGTTATTCAGAAATGGGAAACCCGGTTCCCTTCGAGGGCGGACTCAGCTTTGCCCCGGGACATAATCTCTTCTTCGAACCATCAATGGAATTGGCAGTAGGGTCGTTTTGGTCCGTCGTTAATTTTCGTTTTGGTGGCCGCACAATTTCAGGCGGAAGGGAATTTGAAGGGGCAAGTGCTGTTTCGGATCCTCTGGCCTGGCCCAATTGGCCCATTCCCACGGGCAAGTTTGAAGTGCATGAAGCCAGATTGAAAGGCGGAGCCTGGACTGGTCAAATAACTCGGGCCATGGTGGGAACACAAAAGGGCAATTGGTCACTGAGTGCGGGCTGGGATCACCACCGGACCGGCCCCGGCCTCACAGGGAGCTTGAATCTGGATTACCAGGGCCAGGCT
>JAOZJV010000019.1 GCA_029935695.1 Candidatus Krumholzibacteriia bacterium
GAACGGGAAGATTTGGCTAAAATTGTCTTTCACTCACCCAGGCGCCCCCTTATTCAACTTCCTCTGCAACGTCCGCCGATGAAGCCCCAACTTCTTGGCCGCCACACTGATATTCCCCTCACAATCATGCAGCACCCGCTGAATATGCTCCCACTCGGTCCTGGCCAGCGTCGGCGGCGGCAACTCGTCATGTGCCCCACTCAACGACTCACTTTCATCAAACGCCTTCAATATCTCATCCACATCCGCAGGCTTGGCCAGATACGATTTCGCCCCCAACCGAATGGCGTCTGTCGCCGTGGCAATGGACCCATATCCTGTCAGCACCAGAATCCTGATATAGGGATCAATCTCCAGGGCCTCCTGAACCAGCAACAGCCCATTCTTGCCAGGCATTTTCAGATCAAACACCGCCATCTGGGGGTGATGCTCCTGAATCAGAGGAACCGCTTCATCAAACCCATCAGCCTGAAAAATTTCGTACCCCCGGCGAACCAAAGCCCTGCTCAGGCGATCCCGGAAAAAATCATCATCATCAACGACCAGAATTTTGCCCAGGTCAGCCATCAACTGATCCTCGCCATGCTCATGCGCAACGTGGTGGTGGTGCCCTGGCCAGGCTGCGAAATGATCTCCAGAGACCCGTCAAAACGATCAGCCATGCTGCTGGCCAGAAACAGACCCAGGCCCAGGCCGTTGCTTCGGGTGGTGAAGAAAGGTTCGGTGGCCTGTTGGAGTGTTTCTTCATCCATGCCTTTACCAGTGTCTGTCACCTTGATCACTAAATCTTCGCCCTCGCACAGCCAGGTCACTTTCACAAACCCGCCTTCGCTGTCGGCTTCCAGGCCATTGTTCACCAGTCCGGCCACCGAGCGGCAGAGAGTGCGAAGGGGCATGCGGTAAATCACATCGGCAGTGGTGTTGGAAACTTGGACACGATCGCGCTGGGCCGGGTCAATACTCTCCAAAATACCGGACACAGCCTCGGTAATGAGAAAACTGCGGTTTGCTTCGCCCCGGTGTTCACCGGCATCGGCAGCCATCTGAAACAGGATGTCCTTGCAACCGCGCACCTGATTGCGAATCAGCACCGCGTCGTCCAGCAATTCGCTTTCGGCTTCTTTGAGAGTCTCGATCATTTCACTGGAGGCCACGGCAATGGTCGATAGCGGTGTGGACAACTCATGGGCCGCACCGGCAGCCAGGGTGGCCAGCGAAGCCAGCATATCGCTGCGCATTTTTTCATCATGAAGAGAAAGAGCTGTGTCCCGGTGCACACTGAGGGCTTTCTGAATTTTCCCCAGGATGAAGACCACACACACGGCGGAAATGGAATACGCCACCCACATACCCTGCAGGTGCAGACGCATGGCACCAGTCACATCATTTTGAGCATGGCAGGCCGGAGGATGATTGGTCAGGCCGCCAATAGATTGAACTCCCGGCAGGAAAAGCGCGCCATAACAGAGAATACTGATCACCGTAACAATCCAGGCTCCGGTTTGGGGCAGAATGATGGCTGCGAGAGCCACCTCTATCAGATAGAGAAAAGTAAACGGGTTCATGGCGCCGCCGGTGGCGAAAATCAACAGCGTGAGCATGATCGTATCGAGAGCCAGAATGGAGGTGACCAGGCCGTTGGTCACGGTGTTTTCAGTATCCTGACGGGAGTGCAGATACATGTTGCTGAGCCAGCTGAATCCAAAAATGACAGACACCAGCAAGGGGGGAACCGGGATATCATAGAAAAAAACCAGTAGCAGGATTAACAGCGCCTGGCTGACCATGGCAGCCCAACGCAGTCCCACAAGCCAGGGCAGGGCCAAACCAACCTGATTTTCCAGGCCGGACATTTTGCTGAAAGGAGTGGAGTTCATTCGGTCCGTTTCGGGTCAAAAGTCCAAAAACACGCTGTTTATGCAGTATCGGCGATTCCGGAGCTCAGGACAACACCATTATTAACCCCATTGGTTGGTAATAAAACAACCAAAGTTGTTAAAAATTTATCTTGCACTGGACCTGTGAACTCGTTAACATGGCCTAGATAAATAAACGTTTACTTCAGCACGGAGGTCCCCGATGCGTTCCTCAGCCCTGACCCTGATCTCAGCTTTCCTGTTGCTCCTTTGGGGCGGACAGGCTTTGGCTGATGGCGGCTTTGCCGATGGTTTCGACTATCCGGCCGAAGCAACCTATGTAGGTTCGGAAACTTGTCTCGATTGCCATGAGGAAGTGGCGGATCTTTACGCACACACTCCTCACTCAGTGGAAATGGATCCCCTGGTACCTGGAGGCGAAGCCACTTCATGTGAAGCCTGCCACGGACCAGGCAGCATTCATGCCGATGATGAGGATGTGGAAACCATCATCAACGTGGAAATGCTGCGGGGCATGAGCGAAAATCAACGCGACGCCATGTGTCTGCAGTGCCACACCACCAATCACGTCGGTTGGTCTGGCGGACCCCACCAGGGAACCGGCATCAGCTGCGCCGATTGTCACGCTGACCAGATTCACTTCAAGGTCGAGGCCAAACCCGCCAACGCTTTCCGCAACGAATCTGAATTCTGCATCCAGTGCCACACTTCGCAAGTGACGGACTTCCGCCTGCCTTTCAGGCATCGGGTGCTGGAAGACCAGATCATGTGCGGCGACTGCCACGATCCGCACAACGGTTTTCCCACCAACACCTGGAACGGTTTGAACGAAACCTGCCTGGGTTGCCACACGGAAATGGCCGGGCCATTTGTCTTCGAACATGACGGCGTTCAGAGTGAAGATTGCACCGCCTGTCATAAACCTCACGGTTCGGTTCATGACAAAATGCTCATTACTGACGGCAACACCTTGTGTCTGCAGTGCCACTACGAATCCAGCTTCAACCCGGATGATAACTGGGAACTGGCTGATATGAATCACGGCGGACTGCTCACCAACGAGGCCCGCTGCTTCGACTGTCACACTGAAATTCACGGCTCGAACGTCGCTCCGTCGTTCATGGACCAGTAAGGAGGAATGTCATGAACACCAAACAAACAATGACGACCCTGGTCCTCACCGCAGTGGCCCTTCTGATGGGCGCCACCGCCATGGCTGCGGACCTGCCGGCACAGGAAGGTCGCATGTGGGCCCCCACCGGTGACCTGGTCGGTCTCGATAACCACGCCACCATCGAAGGAACCAGCTGGGATCCCCACGGCAACAAACCCAAGTATGCCGAAGACTGGCAGCAGGAAGACGATACTCTCTTCAGCGGCCTGTTCGGTTTCCACAAGGTTCTGGAAAATGGGCGCACTATCCTCATCCGGGGTATTGGTCAGACGGGTCGCGGAACCACCGCCAGCCGGGTCACTCTGCTGACCAGTCGACCAGACAAGTGCAAAATGACCATGGATTTCCGCAACTTCAACAATTTCTACGATCCCACCAGTGAGATGCGGGCAAGCTCTTTTGGCGCTCCTCCTGCTCCGCCATCTTTGGACGAAGTTCCAAGCATGACCTGGCAAAAAGGCAAGATCACCTATGCCTATAATCTGGGTAAGGGCTTCGGTATAAATCTGGGATTCGATCATCTTCGTAAAGATGGCACCAAGGGCAGCTTGCTGCGCGGCTTCGGCAACACTGGCGCGGCTGTTCCCAACATCAAGACCTTCGATACGACCACCAACGAATTCCAGCTGGGCCTCGGTTATGGCGGAACCAAGTTGGACGTCAATGCCCAGGGCGCGTACCGCCAGACTGACGGCGACCGCCTGGTGGGCGACCACGCCTACACAGACGACCAGACCCTCTTCCGCATGGGCCTCGACGCCACCTACAGACTGGGTACTTCAACCAGCCTGCTGGGCATGGCCAATACGAGCAAGTTGGAAGCAAACAATGCTGAAGTCTTTGCCGGCGATGCTTATGCGCCCACCGGCGAAGCTAAAACCACCAACGGTCGCCTGGCCTTGATCACCCGTTTCGGTTCGGCCACAACGGCGCGATTCACTGCCGGTATGGGCACCTGGAATACGGATTATCAGTCCAGTCCTGCCGCTGTACTGGAGTCGATGACCGCCCGTGAACGCAGCAGCCTTGATGCAGGTCTGTTGCTTACCAACAGCAGTCTGTCAAAAACACGCCTGCGCTTTGATTACCGGTTCCGGACAACCAATCTGGAAGATGCTGTGACCGAAGAAGGCACCGGTACTCAGAACATCGATCAGGACCGTGTGAGCCAGCGGGCCAATTTGCGCGCGGGTATCCGCCTCAGTCGTACCACCACCCTGAAGGCTTGTCTGGGCTGGCGATCCCTGCAAATCGAACAGGATAACACCGGCAGTGACATCTTCTACACCATGGGTGACCGTGAGCAAAGCCGTTTCAGCGGCCGCCTTGCCGTGCAAACCCGTCCTTCGCCCAAAGTGCGTCTGGACCTTGGGTTCCAGGGACACAGCCAGAGCTTTGAGCGGGAAGACATCGCCAATGTGAAGACCACCAACCAGGCGAACCAGGGTTTCATCGGGTTGAACATCTTCGCCAGCGACCGCGTCACTTTTGTGGGCACCGGCAGTTACGGTCTCGAAAAATATGAAGTCGATGAAGGACCCACCGCCGCACCTGGCATGGGCCCCCTGACTTACGAAGGCACCACCATCCGGATAGCTCCTGGCTTGATCGTGCAAGTGACCAACGCCATGGAGCTGGAAGGTCATTACGAGATGGTGAACTTCGAAGATCCGGGCGATGCCGGGAATGAAGGCAATCAGCTCAACAGCGACCTTGATCGCATTCTCCTGCGGGCCGGTTACCGGGTCGGCGAGAGCATGAAGATCAGCGCCACCTATCGCCGTCACGAGTTCGATGAGAACCGCTGGGACGATTACATCATGGATCTGTACAGCCTGTCGGTTTCCGGCAAGTTCTAAAACAGAGGAATGTGATGATGCAAGGCACTTCGAGACCAGCTAACCGGCGTGAACAGATTCTTCGTGAAGCCACGATTCTGTTCACTGCCCATGGTTATGACGGGACATCCATCCGCGTCATCGCCAGGAGCTGTGATATCACCGAGGCTGCCATCTATCGTCATTTTGAGAGCAAGGAAAACCTCTACGAAATGGTCATCGGAGATAAGGCCCGGCAGCATGACATTGAAGCGAAACTTGCGCCCAACCGGGGCCAGGGTTCCATCGAGGAAGTCCTCACTGTCATCGCCGACCACATTCTTTCTTTGTCCGTAAGAGATCCCCAACTGATACAACTCATGTTCCGCAACAGCTTTCAGAGTGGCCCGGTGGCTCGTCGGCTGTTTCAGGAAATTCGGTTGCCATATATCGAATTTCTGGCTCGTGAATTGGATGAGCGCCAGAAATCAGGGGAAGTGTGCGAGGTTGATTCCTTTACTTCCGCCCGCTGTTTCGTGGGCATGGTCATGGACTGTGCCCTGAACACCGGCGTCTGGACAAGACTTACAAACGAAGAGTTCGTGGCTGCAAATGTCATTTGCAACAACGTGCCGATTTTTGCCCGTGGTCTGATGAACAGTGCCGTGTCTTGAAACACACGGCCAAACTCGGGAGTTTCCGATGAGACAATTTTTGAATCTCAGCGTTCTGTTGCTGGTGCCGCTGTTCTTCCTTTGGGGATGCGATAACGACACAACCAACGGAGATATCGATGGTGGCGGTCCGGTGGGAACCGACGTGACCTGTATTGGCTGTCACTCCAGTCGGGAAAACCTGGAACTGGCCCTCGGCGGTAAAGTCGAAGGCTCGAAAGTGATGGTCCCGAACAAGGGAGATGGTTGAGGCGGCGAAGTACCCGAGCTGGAAGCTTGGGAAAAAGTTTTGATCGCCAACAGCAGCGGCAGCGAGTCCGCTTTCATGACCAGCGTGCACGGACCTGACTACGAAGGTGATGCCATCGAGCATGCCCTCACCTGTCAGATGTGCCACAATGGACCGGCAGACAATACCTTCGCCGACATGACCGAAGCGCACACGGGCATCATTCGCGATCCCAGCACCGGCGGCGACATTGGTTGTTACGAGTGCCACGATCAGGAATTCGGTGCCACTGCTTGCGACAACTGCCACGAAAGCATCGCCACGGCCACGGCCAACAGTCTGCACACCAATTTGTGGGGCGAAAAAGCAGCCATCGAATTGCGCGGCGACTGCACCTTCGAAGGCAGTGGCTACGAAGATATGTTTGACAACAAATGCGGCGGCTGTCACACCACCTGTGGTCAGTGCCACGTCAGCCGGCCCACCAGCGTCGGTGGCGGGTTCCCCAAATTCGGTGGCGTCATCTACTCGGCTCACGGGTTCAACCGCACTCCTGACCAGACCGAAAATTGCACGGCTTGCCACGGCAGCCGCGTGGGGACCGATTTCAACGGCGACCTCGAAGGCAATGTGCGGGACACCCACCGCAATCAGGGCATGAAGTGTGAAGCCTGTCACGGTGCCGAGGAAATTCATGGTGATGACCAGCATCAGGGCGATCACTACAATCATCGTTACGAAGTGGCTACCATGCCGCGTTGTGAAGATTGCCATGGTTTCCTGAGTGACAATCAGTACCACCAGGCCCATGTGAATGGTTTTGCCGATAACGCTAATCTGCAGTGCCAGGTCTGCCACTCGCAGCCGTACAAGAACTGCACCAATTGTCACAACCTGGATCCCGATGCAGTGGTTGACAAATTTGACATCGACCCCAGCGTGGTTCAGTTCAAGATCGCGAATAACCCCAGTCCTTACCGTACGGAATACGATTATGCCGTGGTGCGCCACGTGCCTGTCGATCCGGACACCTATGCCGACTGGGGCCTGACTCTGCCCGACTACCTGGTGCAGCCAACCTGGAAATATGCCTCTCCTCATAACGTGATTCTGAATACACCTCAGACCACAGTTGAGGATGGTCAGAGCTGTGGTGCCTCATGTCACCTCACTCCCGACAGCCCGGAAGGATATTTCCTGAGAGAAAGCGATCTGCGTGACTTGGGTGGTGATCCGCTGCCCGACTATGATGCCAACATTGGCATCGTGATCCCGGAAGACAGTCCGGTATTTAACGAAGACGAATAGTCGAGAGGCCGGCCGCCCGGGGGTGGTCGGCCAGCATAACGCCGGGGTGATCAGCCTCCCCGGCGAAACGGATCCACTGGATCCTCAAAAGGAGAGCGAACAATGAAAACGCGTCTGACTTGGTTGTTGATTCTCATGCTGGCCCTGAATGTATTTTGGGGATGTTCGGATGATGATGATGGTGATGATCCAGTAACTCCAACTGAAACAGCGTTCGAAGTGATGGCGGCTGCCGGTGCGGCTTACATCAACGACAGTGCCCAGTGCCCTGGCGTATTCTCTGCAGCTTCCCTGGAAGCAAACCTTGATCTTTACACTGTGATTGATATTCGCAGTGAAGCCGATTATTTGGATGGCCACATTCCTGGTGCCTATCATTCCAGCCTCGGTACTTTGCTGGATGATCTGGCCAACGAAATTCCTTCCGGAAAACCCTACGTGGTTGCCTGCTACACCGGCCAGGGTGCCGGCCATGCAAAAATCGCCATGGAACTTGCCGGTTACGGCGATGTCTTCAGCCTGTTGTTCGGTATGAGTTCCTGGAACACCACTCTGGATAGCTGGACAGGAAATTGCGCCAACAATCTGGTAGCTCCCGAAACCACCAACAACAACGCTGACCTCACCGAACATGCTTTCCCCACTCTCAGCGAAGACAACAGCACTGTTGTGGCTGACCGTGTGGATGCCATGCTGACTGCCGGATTCAAGGGTGTGCCTTATTCCACCGTTGAAGCCAGCCCGGAGAGCTACTTCATCATCAATTATTTCGGCGAAGCAGATTATCTTGGTGAAGGCGAGTCCGGTGTTCCCGGCCATATTGGCGGCGCATACCAGTTCACTCCCTACGCCAGCCTGGGCATCGAGCAGATGCTGCCCAACGTTCCCACTGACATGCCTGTGGTCGTTTACTGCTGGACTGGCCAGCACAGCAGCCAGATCACCGCATACCTGAACATGCTGGGTTATGATGCCTACAGCCTGAAATTCGGATCCAATGGTTTGTTCTATGACGACCTGACTGCCCACAAGTGGGGCGCAGGCGCGCAGAACGACTTTGCTCTCGAAGTGGGCTACGCTCCCTCCGGCGCATTCGAAACCATCGCCACCTCTCTGCTTGACTATGTCAATGACATTGATGACTGCCCTGGCGTCATGAGTGCTGTTGACTTGTATGACAATCTGGACATGTGGACAGTCATCGATATCCGCAGCGCGGCGCATTACGATGAGGGTCACATTGAGGGTGCTTACAACTCTTCCCTGGGTACTCTGAGGGCTGACGTTGAAAGCGGCGACATTCCCAGTGATCTTCCTTTCATCGTGGCTTGTTACACTGGCCAGGCTGCCGGTCATGCCAAGATCGCTTTGGAAATGATGGGCTATGAAGATACCAAAAGTCTGCTTTGAGGCATGAGTTCCTGGAGCCCCACGACAGACAGCTGGACAGGAAACATCGGTAACAACCTGGATGCAGCCGAAACCGATGCCAATAACGGCGAGCTGACCTGGCATGCATATCCGGGACTTACCGGTGAAACACTGGATGCCCGGGTTGATGCCATGCTGGCCGCTGGTTTCAAGGGTACTTCTTTTACTGCCATCGAAGACTATCTGGGTGATTACTTTGTCATCAATTACTTCGGTGAAGCCGATTATCTGGGTGAAGGTGACTATGGCGTTCCCGGTCATATCCCAGGCGCTTATCAGTTCACTCCATTCCAGAGCATGGACATTGATCAGATGTTGGGCAATATCCCCACCGACACGCCAGTGGTCGTGTACTGCTGGACTGGACAGCACAGCAGCCAGATCACGGCTTATCTGAACATGCTGGGTTATGAAGCCTACAGCTTGACCTTCGGGTCCAACAGCCTGTTCCATGACGACCTGACCGGTCACAAGTGGAGCGCAGCGCAACAGAACGATTTCCCACTGGTGGCAACACCCGTTTTGGTGGCAAATTTCTAGAATTGGATTGAAAAGAAGGAGATGAAGGGAGGGCTTTCGGGCCCTCCCTTTTGATTAGCAGATTCTCGGCAGTTGTTCCCCGATGGGCATGTCCACAATACGCTCGGCGCCCAGGCCGGTTCTCAAGGTCACCAGACCAGGGTGTTCTTGAATGACTTCCCCAAGGATGACAGCATCACGACCGTGTTCATGTCCGCGCATGGCTGCCAGAACAGCTTCGGCATCACCTGGGGGAACCACAGCGATCAACTTGCCTTCATTAGCCACATACAGCGGATCGATGCCCAGAATTTCACAGGCTCCCATCACATCTGGCCGCACCGGAAGGTCCTGGGCCGTCAGCCGTATACCAGTTTCACTGGCGGCGGCAAATTCATTCAGCGTCGTGGCCACGCCACCCCGAGTCGGATCGCGCATGGCCCTGATGCCCGGACACACATTCAACATTTCCCTGATCAATCCGTTCAGGGCTGCACTGTCGCTGATGATCGGCGCCTGAAAACTGAGCTGCTCCCGCACCGTCATCACCGCCATGCCGTGATCAGCCAGCGTCCCTGAAAGTAATATTTTATCACCAGGCTGAATGCTGCGGCTGTCCATGGCCAAATGATCGGGAATAACACCCACTCCGGAAGTATTAATAAAAATCTTATCGCAGGCACCACGATCCACAACTTTGGTGTCGCCGGTGACAATGCGCACGCCCGCTTTGACCGCGGCCTGTTCCATACTGCATAGAATGCGGTGGAAATCAGCCATGGGCAGACCTTCTTCCAGCACAAACCCCACACTGAGAGCCGCTACTTCCGCGCCACTCATGGCCACATCGTTCACCGTGCCGTTGATGGCCAGGTCGCCAATATCTCCGCCGGGAAAAAAGATGGGATTGACCACAAACGTATCAGTGGAAAACGCCAGCCGCCCTACGGGCAAATCAAGCACGGCCTGATCTTCCAGCCGGTCCAGTTCCGGGCTGCTGAAACGCGGCACAATGAGTTTGTCAATCAGGTCAGCAGAAAGGCGTCCGCCTGCCCCGTGGGCCAATTGAATCGTGTCATGGTCCAGCAAAGGCAGAGGGCAATTCATGTTGTTGAAGTCCGGTTTCACAGCAATCCCTTTCGGGTGTATTTGTGGTACGCCGCGCAGGCCCCTTCCGATGACACCATGGTGGCGCCGAGGGGATTCATGGGCGTGCATTCTTTGCCAAATGCCGGGCATTCATCAGGTTTCTTCAATCCCTGCAGAATTTCCCCGGCAATACAGACAGCAGGCTCTTCGGTCTTAATCCCTGTCACTTCGAATTTCCGCTCGGCATCAAAGGCCGCCAGTTCATCCCGGATGCGCATACCGCTCATGGGGATGGTGCCGATGCCGCGCCACTTTTTGTCGCACACTTCATACACTTCATTAACCACCGCCTGGGCTGCCGGGTTGCCCTGCTTTCTCACTGCACGCAGATACTGGTTGGCCACAGTGGAGCGCCCGTCTTCAAGCAGCTCAATGGTTTTGAGGATGCCATCCAGAATGTCCACCGGTTCAAATCCCGTGGGCACGATGGGCACACTGTATTTTTCGGCGATAGGTTCGTATTCTTCCCACCCGGTGATGGCACAAACATGGCCGGCGGCAAGAAATCCCTGCACCCGGTTGGTGGGAGAACCAAGAATGATTTCCATGGCTGGCGGCACCAGAACGTGGCTGACAATTTCGCTGAAATTAGTAAGGCCCTCGGCCACGGCCTGCTTCAGGGCCATGGCATTTCCAGGGGCGGTGGTTTCAAAACCCACTGCCAGGAATACCACTTCATGATCCGGATTTTCCCGGGCAATATTGAGCGCCTCAAGAGGCGAATAAATCATGCGCACATCGCCACCGCGGCTTTTGATGCGGAACAAGTCGTCGTTGCTGCCGGGCACGCGCAGCATGTCGCCGAAGGATGTGAATATTACTTTATCCCGCGCGGCAATGGCCAGGGCGCGGTCGATGGTTTCCAGAGGTGTGACGCAAACCGGGCAGCCGGGCCCATGCACCAGTGTGATTTCTTCGGGTAATAACTGATCAATGCCGTGGCGCATGATGGAGTGGGTCTGGCCCCCGCAAATTTCCATGATCACCCAGGGTTTGGTCACTTTTTGGCGGATTTTTTCCAACAGGTTGCGCGCCAATTCAGGATCGCGAAATTCCGAAAGATATTTCATTCTTTTTCATCTTTGGCTTGGGCGGCGTCGGCTTCCATAAAGGCTGACAGGCGGGTCAATTCCTGAAGTGAAGCCATGGCTTCTTCTTCATTGAGAATTTGCAGCGCAAACCCGGCGTGGACGATGACGTATTGGCCCACTTCAACTTCGGGAGTATAGGACAAACAGGCATTGTTGCGGGCGCCGCTGAAGTCGATCAGACCCATGGGCAGCCCATTTTCTTCAAACTTTTCAACAATTTTGCCGGGGATGGCCAGGCACATACGGGGTCCTTTCGAGTGGAGCAGAGAGCACCTCACAAAGATAGGGGAATATTGTTATTTGTCTGTAAAAAATCTTTGGCGCTCACCTTCTGATCGGGGAACAATATGCTGAATGTGGATTTGTTTTGTTGAGGGGCAACATATCCCCGGGGATACATTTGTTGAGAATCGTTTTTCGTTTGTTGTCCTGCTGCTTTGTTCTTGGCCTCCTGCCTGGCGCGTCTTACTTCCTTCTCCACCGTGCGTCGGGAATTCTTCAAAGCAAAATCAACCCATTCTCTACTCAAAAACATACCGCTTGCCGCGAACATCCACATTGGGAACAATGCCTTTGGTTTCAAAATACTCGAAACCTTCCTGTAGGTTTTCCCAGAATTCATGCCACCTGCCGCCACCGTGCCGCTGCATGTTGGCCGGTGTCATCCTGAAGGGAAAAACATGCACCCTGATGAACGGTTGCCCCTGGCGGTAGGCCGCATCCATGAGAGTCCATATTTCTTCAATCACCGGATCGGTCATGGCGTAGCAACCAATGGAAACAGAATTCCCGTGGACCATTAAATAGCTGCCTGTATATCCATGGGCCCGGTCGTAGCGATTGGGGTAACCAAGATTAAAGGACAGATGATAGCTGCTGTAGGGGTTAAGTTGATGGGGTGGGACAAAATAAAACCCTTCAGGCGCCTGGTGGTCGCCCTTTTTGGTTTTGGGGCCAGGCCGGCCGGAAAATTTGGCAATGGGCCAGGTCTTGAAGAGTTCAAAACCCTCATCTGTTTCAAGCCACAGTTCCAACTCTTTTTCCTGTTTGAAAATTCGGATGAAGGCGGCGCTGCCCAGCTGCATCTCCTTTGCTGCAAGCAGTGGCTCCAGCCGAGTTTTCGCCTGAAGCACGGCTTGTTTTGATCGATGGCTTTGGGGAACTTCCATGGCAAAACAAATGCTGCTGCTGAAAAGAAGACTCAACAATAACAAACGACCAAAAACAGTCATTTTAATCCTTCATCAGATCTTCAAAAATTTCAGGCAAATCGTCCTGAGTGATCCCCAGCAAATATTCTCCATCAGGATACTGCACCGCCACCGGCCCATGATCACATGCCCCAAGACAACCACTGGTGAAAACTTTGACTTCTTTATCCTTGCCCTGGTTTTTAACCATTTCTTTGAGCTCCATGCGCAAGGCCATGCCCCCACGATTGGCGCAACAGGGAATGGGATGCCCATCCGGGCGTTTCTGGGTGCAGACGAAGATGGATCTAACGAACGGGAGGCCGAACTTTTTCATGAAATTCTCCTGGATGGATGCAGTACTTATTTCATCCAGTAATAATCAAGTTTTCTGAAGACCGCACGCGGCCCGGGCAATCAGGGCCTGACCCAGAGCAATGGCGCCATCGTTGGCTGGGGTTTGCACCGGACGAAGTGGGTGCAGCCCATGACCGGCGAGGGCTTCCATCAAACCGGACATGAGAATTTCATTCTGGAAGACACCACCGGCCAGCACAATATCAGAGAGCCCGGTTTTTTGAGAGGCCAGCAGGGCGGCAGAGGCCAGAGTGTCGATCAAGGTGCGGTGAAAACGAGCGCTGATTTCCTGAGGAGAAACACCATCGGAGGCAGCCTGGGCAGCGGCGCTGATGAAAGGGCCCACGGGCAAAACAAGGGAGGCTTCGATGCCGGCCCAGGGTTTGGCGCGCCTCACGTCATCCATGGTGGTCAAGGCCATCATTTCGATGGCTGCCTGGGCTTCGTAGTGAGCTTCGTTCCAAAGACCGGTCAGGGCGGCCACGGCGTCAAAGAGCCGTCCACAGCTGCTGGTCAGGGGTGAGTTGATGCCTTTGCGCACAATTTCCAGCACGGGGCCCACGGCCAGATTTTCAAATGATGGGGGCAGCAGGTCCCTCACCGCATCATCACCCACGGCATGCCGCAGGTAGCTGACTGCCGTGCGCCAGGGCGCTTTGATGGCGGCATCGCCGCCGGGCAGAGGTACCGTTTCAAAATGACCCAACCGTGAAAAGGAGGCGGCATCCCCAGCCAGAATTTCTCCTCCCCAGATGGTCCCGTCAGTGCCGTACCCTGTGCCATCCATAATCAGGCCGATAGCCGGATTTTCAAGCTGATGCTCGGCCATCACGGAAACCAGATGGGCGTGATGATGCTGCACGGGCACCAGGGTGGCCTTTTGTTTTTGGGCCCACTGAGTGCTGAAATATCCCGGATGCATGTCGTGGGCGATGACATCGGGAGTGCATTCCAGAACACCCTGCAAAGTGCTGATGGTTTCCTGGAAAAACTCGAAGGCCTGCAGGTTTTCCAGATCGCCGATATGAGGACTGAGGAAAGCCCGATCGTTTTTCAGCAGGCAGATGGTGTTTTTCAATTCCGGGCCCACTGCCAGCACATCGGGACCACCTGGGCGCACAAAAATCGGCACCGGGGCAAAACCACGACTGCGGCGGAAGAAAAAGGATTGCCCGTCCAGAACCTGCATCACCGAGTCATCCGCCCGGCGAATAATGCCCCGGTCGTGCAGCAGCAGCGCGTCGGCAATGGGGCCCAGCCTGGTGCGCGCTTCGGCATTGCCAAGGCATATGGGTTCGTCGCTGTTGTTGCCGCTGGTCATGACCAGGGCGCTGGTTCCCGGTTGGTCCAAAAGCAAATGATGCAGTGGCGTGTAGGGTAGCATCACACCCAGCCTGCGGTGACCACCGGCCACCGAAGCAGCCAGTTGGTTTTCCCCGCCGGCGGGAATTTTTTCCAACAGGACAATGGGTGCTTCGGGAGTGCTGAGCAGATCGGCTTCTGCTTCGTCGAAATGAACAAACTGACGAGCCTCATCAAGATTTCCGACCATCACCGCCAGAGGTTTGGCCTCCCGGTTCTTCCGCTCTCGCAGCAAACGAACCGCATCTTCATTGCAGGCATCCACCGCCAGATGAAATCCGCCCAGACCCTTGATCGCCAGGATCTTCCCCGCCTTCAAAAGCCGACCAGCCTCGGCCAGGACATCATCGGTTTCAACACGGTTGCCACCCACTTCAAGCCACACCTGAGGCCCGCACTCAGAGCAGGCGTTGGGTTGGGCATGAAATCGTCGGTCGCGGGGGTTTTCATACTCACTTTGGCACGCATCACACATGGTGAACGAAGCCATGGAGGTGAACGGACGGTCGTAGGGAATGCGGTCGATGATGGTCCAGCGCGGGCCGCAGTTGGTGCAATTGGTGAAGGGGTAACCGAAACGCCGGTTGCCGGGGTCACGGATATCAGAGAGACAGTCGGCGCAGGTGGCTGTGTCGGCGGGAATCAGGGTGTTGGTGCCGGGAGTATTGCGAGATTTTTCAATGCTGAAACAAAGGAATGATCCCAGCGATGGCAGATCTTCTTTCTCCACCGAAACAATACGCGAAAGAGCAGGAGCTTCTTCTTCAAGACGGCGGGAAAAATTTTCCACCGCCTGGGCCGGCCCCTGCACTTCAATCAAAACCCCGGCGCTGGTATTGCTCACCATGCCCACCAGGTTCTCGTCTTCAGCCAGATTAAAAACAAAAGGCCGAAAGCCCACACCCTGGACGATGCCACCGACCAGCAACCTGCGGTGCAGCTCAGCCACGCTTGGCCCGCAACCAGTCATACCACTGGTCCATGCCTTCGCCGGTGGTGGCCGAAATGCGCATGAATTCCAGCTTGGGATTCACTTTCCGGGCCGCATCTTCACACTTATCCACATCAAAATTCACATAGGGCAGCAGGTCGATTTTATTGATGAGACACAGGGTCGACGCCGCAAACATGGTGGGATATTTCTGGGGCTTGTCGTCGCCCTCGGTGACGCTGATGATGACCACTTTACCAGCCTCGCCCAGATCAAAC
>JAOZJV010000414.1 GCA_029935695.1 Candidatus Krumholzibacteriia bacterium
AGCTGCCTCCGCCAAGGTTGAAATCGCTGCCTTGGTTTTCCTCAAAGAAACAGCTATCAAAAACATGATGGCTGCCGGATGCAAAGCTGCCTTCAAGTTTGAATGCGGCCAAATCGCTGTCCTGGCCATCGCTGGTAATCTTGAGGCCGCGGGCTGTGAACGCAGCACGACCTGAAGGCAGCACCATCTGGCCTTCTGAGGAACAAATAATGGAATAGTTAGTCCAGCTGGTTGACATGTTCATGTTGCCCAGGAATGCAGGCAAAGTGATGGAAGAATTCAGATGATGAGCTTCCTGATACAAAAGAATGGTGTCGCCATCAGCTGCGCTGGAGGCAGCAGAAGTCAAGGAGGAGTAGCAATTATCAGCCTGCCAGGACCCAACCGAACTGGGACCGGAGGTCATAGTTCCCGTGCTTCGAACGTGATACCGTTCAGCTTTGGCTTCCCCGGGATTAGCAATAATTGTGTGCAAAAAAATGCAGACAATGACCCAGGCAAAACCATTTGCGTGAAGCTTCATTCTTTCCTCCAGAAGGGAACTCAATAGTTGCTTGATATGATATATTATACCACACTTTGTGTCATTGTGCTATATTGATCCGGGAAAATCGCTGCAGATAGTGGAATACCCTATCTTCTGACATCCAAATACAATTCGGTCAATTTCTCTATAACTCCTTGGAAATTATAGCTTTGCATTACAAACTGGCGTCCAGCCTGACCCATTTTAAAACGCTTTGAGGAATCCTGAAGAACCACAGCCAAACCATCAGCCAGAGATTCAGGTTGACCAACTTGGGCCAGCATTCCGTTTTCTCCGGGCACAATCAACTCTTCAATTCCTGGAATTCCATAAGCAACTCCTGGTAAACCAGCGGCCATGGCCTCCAATAAAACCAGAGGCAGCCCCTCCCACAGGGATGACATGGTGAAAACATCGGCCGCCAGCATGACTTTATTCAGATTGACTAAATTACCAGGAAGGGAAACGACATCCGTCAACCCCAATGCCTGGATCTGGCTTTCAAGGGCAACGCGATGCTTACCCTCTCCACCAATGACCAGGTAAAAACGCTCTTCCCGTTGGTGAAGAAGACCGGCTGCTTCCACAAGATCTTCAAAATTCTTTTGATCACTGAACCGACCAGCCGCCAGAATAAATGGACTGCCCTGAGGAACCTTCAGCTCAGTCCGAATATTGGTTTTCTCATCTGACGATAAAAGCGCTGGGATTTCCACACCATTGGCCACCACCGAAACTCTGGCAGCGGCCTTCGGCCCTACTGACAGGTCCTGAACCAAACTGGTTTTGACCTTTTCAGAAACGGCAATTGTGCCATGGCATCGGTTCAGTATTTGTTTGTAAGCCGTTTTTCGAAAGAAGGCCAGCATCGGGTTATCATGGGATCCATATCGGAATTCCTGATTATTATGAATGGTGGCATAAACGGGGCATACTTTTTTGATTTCCAGAAGAAGGCCCCAAAAGTTGGCCCCGGGCAAATGAGTCTGCAGAACCTTAATTTTCTCAGATTTGATAACGAAAGTTAAGAGATTCAGCCCTCTGGCCAGGGAGGCCACAAAAGCAAAAGGATTTCGAATGGAGGATCGCCAAAATCCGAGATAGTGTACTTTCACATCCGGATGCACACGGTCACTTAAAATATCTTGTTCGGTGACGACGATGAGGTGGGATTGGTGGCCTTCAGCCGCCAGAGCATTAGCAATGCGCACAGCCAGGTTTTCGGCACCACCCATAGTCATGGTTTCTACAAGTTGGGCTACGCAAAGTGGTTTGTTGTTCATGGAATCCAATTTTCTATGGTCTGCACAGATATTCACCCAACTCAGCAGGGTAAGAGAATTCCAGATTAGCTTAATTTGGCAGTAATTCTAGTAATTATGTGGAGAAAGAATTGTCTCCAAACATCAGCGCACCAAAGTCATTCTTGTTGCGATCTTTTCACCGCCGGCAGAAATAACCGTCCGGTAGGATCCTGAGGCCATGGACCGGCCATTGGCATCACGCCCATCCCACTGCAACTGTTGGGCCCCAGCCTGGAGAGTGCCTGTGAACAGATGGGCCACCACAGACCCCCTGATGTCGTAAATCGTCACATCAACAGTCATGAATTGTTCAAGACTGAAGCCGATCTGAACCTGAGGGTTAAAGGGATTCGGCCAGGCCTTTGCTGAATGAAGGTCTCTTCCTGGCACCATCAGGTCAGCAACAACCGGCGTCAAAATATCCTGGAATTCCTGTGCTCCTATATCCGGGCCGGCACCCATGGGTACGATGTCGCCATACAAATCTTCCTCAAGACCCACCGGAAGAGCTGAATCGATGCAACCTGAGCCAAAAATTAAATTGATGTCTGTCAAACTGGTGCATGGGTTTCCGTTCAAAACCACGGTGGCTTCCGGTTCTACTCCAGGACAATTAAACTGACCTTCTTCAAAGGCACAATGAGTGACCAGACCAAAGGAATTGGCCTCCATGTTGATTTGAATATCCTGTCCACTTTCACCGTAAAACAGGCAATTAATCAGACGACAACGTTTCAAATCATCATCAAAGTCCGCGCCATCGCGCCACATATAAAAAGCATCACTTTGACCATTGGTTGCGGTTTTGTTTTCCAGGAAAGTGCAATTATAGAAGAAGGCTCTTGGGTTCAGGCGAGTGCAAAATGCTCCACCCCGGCCACCATTTTCCATCTCAATTCCATCATGGGAAAAACCAGCCCGGTTGCCCACAAACTCGCAATAATTATACACCACGGTTTCGCCCAGATTTTCAACAAAAGCACCACCTTTATAAGAAGCGCCACCATTGCTATGGGCCGTATTATTGAGGAATGAAAAACGTTCAACTTCACCGGTGGTAAAACGCCCAATGTACAAGCCTGCACCCTGGTGATTGTAGTTGTCTTCAAAAGAACATTCGGCAACATACACATCAACCATTTGCCCGGAGATACCCTTCACAAGCACGCCGCCCCCATCGCCAGCTCCAAGGCCGCCAGAAAGATCACCAATATTTTCCCGGACATTGCATTGGAACATTTCCAGGCGTAAGGATTGGCCATGACCATTGGTCCCGCGCATGAATAACCCGGCTCCGGCAGACCAGGCGGTGGTACCACCAAAGGCAGATGTGCTGCCAAAAATATCAGTTGAAATCAGGGTTAAAGAACCGTCTTCAATAAAGAGAGCTCCACCCGGTCCACGAGCAGAATTGTTTTCCACCAGACAATCCACAAGAGTAAGGCTGGACCTGGCATTGTTGGATTTGAGATAGATGGCCCCCCCGCGGCCATCCCAAACACGAATACCATTATCGCTAAAATTATTAACGAAGTCAGAATCGGAAATGACAATCTCGTAGTTGTCGGCAAAGAAAACAGCCCCACCACTGCCACGGCTGATATTGTCTTCAAAATGGCAATCACGAATGTCGAGATAGGCACCGCCACCATCCGCATCGGCAAGAATGGCAGATCCGGCACCTACAATGGCCGAGTTGTTATCCGACCCTTTCAATCCCGTAAAAGCACAATTATGGATAAACGCCTCTTCTAAAATGCCGCCATTATTATTCAACTCAATGGCTGCATAGTGACTGTTTTCTCCATCACCTTCAAATGATATTCCACGGATCATCAACCTGGGAAAATCACCCATGACGTTCATTCTTCCCAAAGAGGCCAACATTACCCTGACATTGGAATTGTTGGCATCGAGATCCGGGTTTCCCAGAAATTGGGGCAAATCAACCGGTTGAGAGAGAGTATGAATCTCCCGATACAGTAAAACCGAATCCTCATGGGCCGCCGCAACACTGGCTAAGTTTATGGAGGGATAGCAATTAGCATCCGACCAATCATTCGGA
>JAOZJV010000415.1 GCA_029935695.1 Candidatus Krumholzibacteriia bacterium
AGCCTCACCCTGCCCAAACGAGCCAGACGCCACCAAACCACTGCTGCAACCGATGGCCTCGACGGTAGCCGAAGGAATCATACTTTCCACCGAACCAGCCGCCGGAACAAATTCCAACATCACCGAAAAAACACTGTACCAGGCAATCAATCCCGCCGCACCCGCCTGGACATCCTCTCCCGATTCCAATTTTGATTGAACATGACACGACCTGTAGACCAGGTTATTCACATCGGACTGAAACGCCAGCAGGGGAATCATATCCCAAACGGCACCTGCACATTCCGCCTCAGGAGGAAGACACTGATACAAGGCTGCCTGCCCCTGTTGAATTTGCACAGGGGACAGAGAGGCCGCTTGAAAGACATCGGGAAAGTTTTCGCTCAGCACCAGCACACCGTCATCTTCAATCCAAACATCCGCATCATATTCCTGGGCATATTCCACCAGGGGAATGGTGTATTCATGAAGAATTTGAATTGTTTCACCTGGAGGAACAGTGACCGCTTCCATCTGAAAATTACAGACATCCACACTGCCATACAGTTTGCAAAAAACCTGAATATCGCTTCCTGCTCCCCCGTTGTTCCGAACAAGAATACTCACGATAACCAGATCACCATTTTGATACTGAAATTGATCTGTACTCACTGAGAGAATTTCATATTCGGGTGGGGACACCTCTCCCAAAATAACACCGGGAAAAGCTTTAATCGGCAGCAACAGGACAATTGTAATGATGAAAGACAGCAATACTCGGGACATGAAATTAAATCCCTTTCAAAATCAGCAATGTGTTTACGGATATTTGCCTGTCGGGCGAAATGACCTTATCGATATAATCGTATCAGAATCATATAAATATTTCAATAACAATCGGTTCTAATCATTCTAAAGCCATAAAATCAAACCAAATACCCAACCCCGTTCCCAACTAAAACAACCCCGGCAATCCGCCGAATCCAAGGCTGCATATCCCCAATCTCCACCCCAATCTTCCTGCTCAAAAATGCCAATCCCCCACCAACCAATATCATCGGCGACAGCATCAATCCAATCCCAAAAAACATCCCACTGGCCGCGCCCCAGCCAATGCTCCCGGTCTCTGCCGCAAATACCATCACCGCAGCCAGTGGCGCACAAGGCGTAATCCCCGTGGCTGCTCCCAGTGCCATAAACGGCAACTTCCGTTTAGGCCGGGGCACACAACTCTTCTTCCCACAAGAAGGCCGCCGCACTATCAACAAATACAACCCAGTCAGCACCAACATCAACCCAGGTAGAAACCGCAACCAACCGCCACTCAAATCCAGCTGACTGCCAACCGCCGCAGCCACCGCCCCAAGCAGCGAATAAGTCACAACCTTGCCCGCCATGAAACTCGCCCCGAAACCCATACCCTGCCGAAACCCCACCGACTCGCCCACCAGCAATGGCCCCAACGTGGGCAAACAGCTCAGGCTGCAAACCGTTGTTCCGTATAAAATCCCCAGCAGGGTCAGGCTGGCAAGATCAGGCATGGGCTTCGTCTGCCTTGTTGTAGGAGAATGCTTCACGGGCCTGAATGGCCGCGCCCACAGCAGTGGTGATCTGCGGATACTCGGGCACGTGCACCGCGCACATCAATTCGTCTTCCAGGGCCGCCACCAAACCTTCGTTCAAGGCTGGGCCACCATCAAACAGAACTACCTCTTCAACGCCAATGCGCTTGGCCAGGCGCACCACCCGCCGGGCAATGGAATAATGAACACCGGCGGCAATGCGCTGGGGGCTGTTGCCCTGGGCCAACAGGCTGATGATTTCCGACTCGGCAAAAACCGTGCAGGTGCTGTTGATGGTCAGGGGCAAGCCTTCGGCGTTCAAATGCATCTCGCCCAACTCATCCACATCGGCTTCCAGGTTCCGGGCTGTCATTTCCAGAAACCGGCCGGTCCCGGCTGCGCACTTGTCGTTCATCACGAAGTTGCAGACCAGTCCTTCATCATCCAGTTGAATCACTTTCAAATCCTGGCCACCAATATTAATAATGGTGCGCACCCGGCCGTTGAGCCCAGGCACATGATTGGCGCCAATGCCGTTGGCGGTGATCTCACTGACCGACTCATCCGCTTCCTTGAACAGCTTGCGGCCATAACCGGTCGACACGGTGTATTTCACATCATCAGGAACCATGGCCGATTCCCGCAACAGCGTATCCAAAGCCGTCAGGGCGTTCTTGCGAAAGTGGCCACCGGTAGGGTTGGTGGAATGGTCAATGAGGGTTCCGTTTGCATCGACCAAAGCAATCTTGATCGAGGTGGATCCTATATCAATGCCGACAAAGCAGTCCATCAGGTTGTCTTTCTTCTGCGGTTTTGGATCGATTCCAGGAAGGCCTCGACACGTGTTGAGAGCTGGCCCACATCTTCGGGGCTGTAATCGGTTTCAACAAAGAGCATGGGACCTGCGCTTTCGCTGACGGCTTCTGATACGGGCCTCTGTTCCAGCTCGTAGGGCAGGCATCCGGACAGTGACTGGTAAATCAAACCTTCGGCTTTGCAGGTGTCCAGCAGTTCGTTTATTTTGCGGGTGCGGTTGTCGTTGGGTGTGAAGCAAGGGCAGGTGCAGGGCTTCATGTAGCGGTCGGCCACCGCGGGCACCATGTCGTACAGCTGGTCTTCGTCGTAAGCCACGGCATCGTACAGAATGCGGGAACTGCTGCAGCATTCGTCTCCCACAATGAGCCCGCCCGATTCTTCAATCAGCAGAGGGGTTTTCAGGTTGGGGAATATTGCGGGCGATCCGGTGAAGACAATCCGGGGCGACTTGGCCCGACCCACCTGCTTGTCCACCGGTCGACCTTCGCATTCGGCCAGAAGGGCCCTGACAGCCTTCTGCCAACTGGCCTGCTCGTCGATGAAGTAGCAGCTCATGACCAGGAACATATCCACGCCATAAAGCTGTGGTTTTTCAGCCTGTTGGAACTTCTGCAACTGGCGGAACAGACGGCTCGACTCGCCATTCAGAGCGATGGCTTCTTTCAGCTTCTTTCGGGTCAGTTTAACACCAGTGATGTCCTGAACCTGAAGAGCAAACCTTTTGACCGATTCCTGCCAATAGGCCACCGCAAGTTCGGTGTCGCGGGTGGCCGGTATTTCCAGAGTGATCACGGGATAACCCATGGCCGTCAGGCTCTCGGCCATTTTCCGTTTCTGATCACAGGTGGTGGGCACCACTATGGCGTCCAGCTTGTCGGCCCAGAAATCCTGGTTGATGTGCAGCTTGCCGAGGGTGGCCCGGGTCAGGGGACACGACTTCGCAGGCATGAACTCGGCACCCACCTGGTCAAAGGCATAACTGCCATCGCATAGCCTGATCGAAGAAGCGCCCATGGCGTGCAGCAATTCTTCGGGCACCTGCACACACATGGTGCCCAGACGCTTGTTGCTGGTGGGCGGCAGTTCGCCACGACTGAAATCCAGAAGACGGGTTTCAAAATATTCCATACTTCCGCACCGGCCGGGCAATTCCCTGATCCGGCTCAGCACGTCTTCCGACTCCATGGCCAGGTGCAGCCTGGTGGTCTTCTGCTGGCGGTCAAAACGATCACTGTTCAATTTCCGTGTCTCCCATTCTCTTGAAAAATCCTTCTTCGGTGGCTTCATAAACGGGCATGCCCAGCCAGGACGCTTTCAGGCATCCTTCTTCCGGGCACACGGCCACACATTTCAAACACATCATGCAATCGTCTTTGACGATGTTATTACTTTCGAGGTCATCGGCGATGGCCCGGATGCCCATGTCACAGGCCCGGTAACAGTTGCCGCACTTGGTACACTTGTCGCCATCCTTGGTCAGGCGCAGAAAGCCTGCCTTGTGGAAAATGTAATGAAACGCACTCATGGG
>JAOZJV010000932.1 GCA_029935695.1 Candidatus Krumholzibacteriia bacterium
GAAATTGAGTTCCGGGGTCCAATCGCTGGTTGCAACAACGGATGCAAATTCCGCATCCGTGGCACACTCGGCGTTGTAGCCCGTGGCGCCACTGGCAGACTCGTCACTCCAGGCGACGGTGTTGATCACTCCCATCGTGAACTCGGGTTCAGCAGCAAACGTTGGCGCCACCGAGGCCGCAGTATCTACGGTTGTTTCAGCATCGGGCGGGTTGTCGGGAATTGCTTCCGTATTTCCCACTGCGTCGTAGGCAACAGTGTAGAATCCATAAACTCCATCACCTGTGGCCGTGAATGCAATGGGACTTTCAGTGAAGGTCCCGAATGGTGTGTAAGGGCCACCATCCACATTGAAGAGAAGCTCCACATAGGCGATCCCGCTGCCCTCGTCGGTGGCGGTGTAAGCCACATCGAAGGCCAACGCGCCTTGCACGGGCGGCAATTCATCGGCGCTGGAAACTGGTGCTGCTGCGTCCTGGGTGGAGAACACAGAAGCCGACCAGTCCGATTCATTGCTGTTTTCATCATGCGACATCACCCGGTAGTAATAAATCTGACCGTCAGTGAGGCCACCAAACTCGAAGGTGAGTTCAGTAATCCAGTCGCTGGAAGCCACAACCGAAGCAAATTCTGCGTCGGTGGCGCATTCGGCGTAGTACCCGGTGGCGCCACTGGCAGACTCGTCTCCCCAGGCCACGGTGTTGCTCAAGCCAATAGTGAACTCAGGCTCGGCGGCAAAAATTGGCACCGCAGAAGCTGAAGTATCAATGGTTGTTGAAGCATCGGGCGGAGTAGTTGGCTCTTCTTCAATATTACCCACTGCATCGGTGGCAATGGTGTAGAACCCATAAGCTCCATCCCCCGCGGCTGTGAATGCCACCGGACTTTCGGTGAAGGCGCCGAATGAGGTGTAATCACCGCCATCAACACTGAAGAACAACTCAACTGCGGCAACTCCACTGCCTGCGTCACTCACAGTGTAAGCAACATCAAAGGCCACGTCGTTTTGGGTAGGCGGCAAGGCATCGACACTGGAGACCGGCGCTGCGGCGTCCTGGGTGGAGAACACAGCGGCCGACCAGTCTGACTCGTTGCTGTTTTCATCCCTGGACATCACACGGTAGTAATAAACTTGACCGTCAGTGAGACCGGCGAACTCGAAGGTGAGTTCCGGGATCCAATCGCTGA
>JAOZJV010000933.1 GCA_029935695.1 Candidatus Krumholzibacteriia bacterium
TGGCGGAGGAAAAAGTCCGGATGAAACCGGTTTTGAAAGATCGGCCATCGTGGAAGTGATTGATCTGAGTGGAGGGCTTTTGACTTCCAATTCCACCATTCATGAAATCAATGGCTGGGTCACCAACGGGCTGGCCTGGTCTTCATCCCAGTTGTGGTGCTCCGGTGGCAACAGTGCATCAGTGGCCGGTGGTGGAGGCGTGGGTGCGTTCATGCTGGGCGAGTCCAATGAGTTCAATACCGTTGTCTGGGATACATTCTCTCAAGCTCAGTATCTGGTGGGTGATGGTGATAACATCGTCTCTCTTCAGGCAGGCACTCCTGGAATATTGAGAATTTATGGTTCGCAAGTCGGTTTCATTGGATCATTCGATATTGACGCAATTGAAGCTCTTGATGATAAGCATACCATGATACTTGACGGTGATAATGCCTGGGTTGCTTTGGGGGAAAATGGCCTTAAGGTGTATAGCCTGAGTGCCGGTTCGGGTGCTCCAGTATATTATCTGAGTCGTCCCTTGACCCCTCAGGGTGGGATTGATCCTGAATACCTGACTCACTCGGTGGCTCTGGATGATGATTATGTCTACGTGGCCAACGGGGCCGGTGGACTTTATGTGGCCGAGTTGCCCGATACACCGGGTCAGGAACTCGATGTTCTGGGCACCTGGGATTTTGGTTCCTCAGCTAATTACGTAGCCACCAGTGGTGACCTTGTTTTCGTGGCCAGTGGCACCGGCGGATTAAAAATTCTCCGGAAAGACGCTCAGGGTTTTGAGGGCAGTATCACTTTGAATGATGGCGACAACGGTGACTATTTGCATCAGGCGGCCTTCACCGGATTCCCTTCCGGAGAACTGACCGTCGAGTTCTGGATGAAATCCAACACCAATCTGCACAAGTCAGTCCCGCTCTCTTACTCGTCCCCCAGTTATGCCGATGACTATGTTTTCTCTTTTGATCGCAACAGAGAATTTGAATATGAAATTGCCAACGAAAACCATTATTCAAGGCTCAACGCACGGGATCTTGGTCTCGAAGATCATCAATGGCATCATGTGGCCATGAGCTGGGAAAACATTACCGGGAACTTGGCCATTTATGTTGATGGAGCGAGTGCCTATACCGCCACCGGTGTTTTCATGGGAATCACGACCACCGATGGTGGCCACCTGATGGTTGGCCAGG
>JAOZJV010000416.1 GCA_029935695.1 Candidatus Krumholzibacteriia bacterium
GCGTGCGCTTCAGCAAGAGTGGCATCACCATCGGCGATGACACCTACCTGAACGATACTCTGGTCATCAGCCAGGACCCGGTGGCTGCCGCCGGACCAGGTTTCCGCCGTTCCTTCCGTCGCCTCGATGCCGATGAAGGCACCGAAACCACCACTGGTGGCAACGGCATTGGCGGTGACGACGAAACCAGCGAAAATCTCGCAAACACCTGGCAGGAAGTGGACACTGGCGGGAATATCGGCGTGCCTTCAGCACCTGGTACTCTGCACCCGACCGCGCCTATTTTCAGTGCGGCAAGCATCGATCCGGTGTCTCCCTATGATGGACAGGACGTTCAGCTGAGCGCCACTTTGATCAGCAACAGCGACCTCAGCACCGTGGTCTTCCACTACAGTGTCGATGGCGGAGCTTTCACCGACTTAAATGGAGCCGCCTCCGGTGATGATTTTGTTGCCACCGTGCCGGCCCAGGCCGAAGGCGCGCAGCTGACCTGGTACTGCACAGCAGACAATGCTGATGGCGCCGCCGCGGTTTATCCCGCAGCAGCCCCGGCATACCTGAACAACTGGACCGTGGCCGAAGCTCCTGACCCCAGCCTTTTTCCCACCAAGCTTCTGCTGACGGAAATCTGCACCAAAGGCACCCCTGAAGAGTTCATCGAGATCTACAATCCTTCGGATGATGATGTCGATATGAGCGATTATTATCTTGGTGATGCCGTTTATAATGACCAGGGCTATTGGAACATCGGTGGGGGTGCCAACAATTCCTCCATTGGTGGCGGCACCTACACTGATTTCCAGTCCCGTTTTCCCGATGGCTATATGATCTCCGCCGGGGATACCATTGTGGTTTCCGTGGCCGGAAGCGCCGGGTTCTCAGCATCCTACGGCTTCCTGCCCGATTTGGAACTCTTCGAGGACGATCCTTTCCCGGACACGGTGACGGACATGCGTCCGGTCTATGAAACGGCCGAAGGCAACAGTATCATCACCCTCACCGGCGACAATCCATCCACGCCGACGCTGACCAATGGCGGCGAGTCCATCGCCCTTTACCATTGGCGCGAGGGTGATGCCCTGGCCACGGATATTGATCTTTTCCTCTGGGGCAGTGGCGGTTCCTATGAAATCGATAAAACCGGCATGACCGTTGCCGGCAGCACCTATCTGCCGGACAACCCCGCTGGGCTCTTCACGGCAGAAGCCGATTTCGGCACATCCTACACCCGCACCGATGGCACCGAGGGATCACAGATTCCCACCGGCAGTAACGGTGTGCTCGGTCGCGATGAAACCAGCGAGAACTTCACCAGCACATTTGAATTGCTCGCAGTCAGCCCCAGCCGCCCCAGTGGTGCTGAAGGCGGCGGTGGCAGCTCTCTTGAGTTGGTGGTGGAGGCCAAAACCTTCATCCCCACCATGGGCGAAGTTTTCCCCATCCGTTTTGTTTCCAAACCCCAAAGCGAAACCAAATTGCGTCTGTTCGATCTGGAGGGCCGTGTAATTTACACCCTCTGGGACAGCCGCCGCAACGGTTCGCCGTCGGTCATCCCCGGTGTGTACACCACGGTGGCCTGGGATGGGCGGAACGAAATCTATGAACGCGTTCGCGCCGGGATGTACATTTTGCATTTGTCGGTGGTTGATAACCGCACCGGCGAACTAGTATCCGAAACCGTGCCCGTGGTCGTTGCCACGCGGCTCAGCCGATAGAGAGGGTGAGCAATGTTTCAGAAATTAACAATCATTTGCATTCTGGCGGCGCTCGGCCTTTCGGCCGGCACTGCCTTGGCAGCCTTTGAAGATATTCCCGCCAGCCCGCGCGCCCGGGCCATGGGCGAGGCCGGTTGCTCCGTTGTGGATGGAGCCTACGCCACTTACCTGAACGCCGGACATCTGGGTTCAGCCACTGAAGGGGCCCTGGTTGCCGGTTACGTGCAGCCTTTCGGGCTGAGTTTCACCGATTCCTACCACATGGGTGCCGTGATACCTGTCAGTCCTGGAAATGGGGCCGTGGGAATCAGCTTGAACCAGTTCAAGGTGGAGCACCAGGACGTGCGGCTGCTGGAAGAAACCCAGATCAGTTTGGCCTACGGAAACACCCTGTACAAAGACATGCACTCCCAGGTGGATCTGGGCGCGACGGTCAACATGTACCACCTGAAATTTGGCGAGACCACCTCGGGCATCGACCCGGGCAACGACTCGGCATTGGGCATGGACCTGGGCCTGTTGGTGACAGTGCACGAGCGCACCCGTCTGGGCGTCATGATCAAAAACCTGAACAACCCCAACATCGGTGTGGATGAGGAAGAGCTTGCTCATCGTGTCATCGCCGGCATCAGTTACGAACCCTATGAAGGCGTGATCACCACCTTCGAGTTCGACAACGAATTGGGCCAGGACACGCAATATCACGGTGGTATTGAAATGTATGTGGCCCAGGGTCTTGCCCTGCGCGCCGGTGTGATCACCAATCCAAGCAAGCTGACCGCCGGCTTTGGTTATGCTCTTGATCGCTTCGCATTGAATTACGGGTTCTCCACTGGTGGTGGCACCTTGGACAGCACCCATCATTTCGGCGTGAAGGTTTCCTGGGGCGGTGAGGCTCAGTGAGAAAAACCAATCACAGCAGCGGAGTGATCCGTCTGCGCGGGCTGCTGATCACGAGCCTGGTGCTCGCGGTTGTGCTGTCCGGTTTGCCGGCCTGGCCCGGTGGACCTGGCGGCAGTGCAGCTTTGGCCGCGTCAGATGGGAATTCTCCCGTCGATTTGAATTCCGCCTCTCTGGAAGAGGTTCTGGCCCTGCCCATCGGTGAAGAGGTGGCCCGGGCTATCATCAACTACAGAACTTATGTGCGGTTCTTTGGCAGTGTTTATGAAGTGATGGATGTTGAGGGCGTCACCGCCGATGTATTCAACGTTCTGAAACCTCTGGTTTCGGTCATGCCCCCGCCGGACCAGGATGCTTCCATCGCCCGTTTGAGCGCCAGTTACCGTCAGGTGCGGCGTTACCTTGGACAGGAAGGCTCCAACGAGGGTTTGGCGGACGAGTATCTGGACAAAATGCGCAGCCCCGAGAACATCAACAAACTGGATCTTTTCGACCTGATGTCGTACCAGAATGTTTCTCCGGTGGATGCCACCCAGATCCTGAATGCCAGGGCCCGGCTGGGTCGTTTCGAGAATTCACGCCAACTGCGCAGCAGTGATGGCCTGCGGTACTTTGCGTACCGCAACCTGCGTGACTTTGTGGTCTATGACGACAAAGATCTGGTGGATGACAACGCCAATGACATCACTGGTTACTATCAGGTCCGTTACCACGAAACACCCTACAGCAACGATGATGACGAGCTGGGTAAATTTGCCAGCGGCATGCCCCGGGGACGTTTTGCCGTGGGTGATTATTATCTCTACAAACCCGCTCTGCTGAACAAAATGCGTTTCAGCAGTAAAAGCGGCATCGTCGGTGGTTTGATGACCAACCGTGAGTTCGGTGAGCAGAACTGGGATGAAACGGTGAAGGGTTTCATCGGCATCACGGACCTGCGCAACGACAACGGTGGCATCAAGGGTTTGTACTTCGGTAACTACCGGGTGGCTTTTGGTCTGGGTCTGGTCATGGACAACACCGACTATATCCACTTCCGTAAAACCGGCTACGGTTTCAACAAACGTTTGCTCGGTGTGCACGGCGATCTCAGCCGCAGTCACGAGTACTCTCTGACCGGCGCGGCTGTTGAAAGCTGGTTCGGTCCGTTGAATACCACTCTCTTTGTTTCCAGTGGTAAGAAAGACGGTATCATCAACCCCGACGGCACCATCAACCGTTACGTGAACATGCAGCCCCGGCCCGATGCCGATA
>JAOZJV010000417.1 GCA_029935695.1 Candidatus Krumholzibacteriia bacterium
GCGCACTCGGCGTTGTAGCCGGTGGCACCACTGCCTGATTCATCACTCCAGGTGACTGTGTTGATGACTCCGATAGTGAACTCGGGTTCGGCTGCCAATGTTGGAGCTTCCGAGGCCGAAGTATCAACAGTTGTCGAAGCATCAGGCGGAGTATCGGGAATCGCTTCCACATAGCCCACCGCATCGGATGCCACAGTGTAGAAACCATAAACGCCATCACCTGAAGCGGTGAATGCAATGGGGCTTTCAGTGAAGGTTCCAAATGATGTGTAGTCACCGTCATCAACATTGTAGAACAATTCCACATTGGCTATCCCGCTGCCCTCTTCGATGGTGGTGTAGGCCACATCGAATGCCAAGGCTGCTTGCACCGGAGGCAGTGCATCAGCACTGGACACAGGTGCGGTTGCATCCTGGGTGGAGAAAACAGAGGCCGACCAATCGGACTCATTGCTGTTTTCATCCCGGGACATCACACGGTAGTAATAAACTTGACCGTCAGTGAGACCAGCGAACTCGAAGGTGAGTTCCGGGATCCAATCGCTGACTGCTACAACCGAAGTGAATTCAGCATCTGTGGCGCACTCGGCGTTGTAGCCGGTGGCACCACTGGCGGACTCGTCACTCCAGGAAACAATATTACTTATTCCCATGGTGAACTCGGGTTCAGCTGCCAATGTTGGAGGATCGGAGGCTGAAGTATCCACGGTTGTCACGGCATCTGGTGGATCGTTCGGAATCGCTTCCGTGTTTCCCACTGCATCGTTGGCTACGGTGTAGAAACCATAAACTCCGTCAGCGGCAGCGATGAAAGCAACAGGGCTTTCGGTGAAGGTTCCGAATGGGGTGTAATCACCGCCATCGATGTTGAAGAACAGTTCCACAGAAGCGATGCCGCTGCCTTCGTCAGAGGCGGTGAATGCAACATCAAATGCCAAGGCACCTTGCACCGGCAGTAATTCATCGGCGCTGGACACCGGTGCGGTTGCATCCTGGGTGGAGAACACAGAAGCCGACCAGTCCGACTCCTGGCTGTATTCATCCTGGGACAACACTCGGTAGTAATAAATCTGACTATCTGTGAGGCCGGCAAATTCGAAGGTGAGTTCCGGGGTCCAATCGCTGGCAGCAACAACCGAAGTGAATTCGGCATCAGTGGCACATTCGGCGTAATAGGCCGTGGCACCACTGCTGGACTCATCAGACCAGACCACCGTGTTGCTTAACCCTATGGTGAACTCTGGTTCTGCCACCAATGTTGGGGCTGCAGAGGCTGTGGTGTCGACGATGGTTTCGGTGTCGGGAGGAGTATCGGGGATGGCTTCCTGATTGCCCACTGAATCGGTGGCAATGGTGTAGAAGCCATAAGTTCCGTCACCGTCAGCGATGAAAGCTATGGGGCTTTCGGTGGCGGAGCCGAACATGGTGTACTGTCCACCATCAACATTGAACATCAGGCTCACATAAGAAACACCGCTGCTTTCATCGGAGGCGGTGAAGGCCACATCGAATTCCACAGTTCCCTGCACCGGCGGCAATTCGTCGGCGCTGGAAATGGGAGGAGATGCGTCCTGGGTGGAGAAGACAAAATCAGACCAGCCAGACTGGAGGCTGTCCCCATCACCGGACATCACCCGGTAATAGTAAATCTGGCCATCCGTAAGACCAGCAAAATTGAATGTGGTATTAGCAATCCAGTCGGTTGCAGCAACAACCGAGGTGAACTCCTCGTCGGTGGCGCATTCGGCGTAATAAACCGTTGCTCCGCTGCCCGACTCGTCGGACCAGGACACACTGTTGCTCAGTCCCAGGGTGAACTCGGGCTCTGCACCAAAGCTTGGCGCCTCCAGGGACACTGCCTGGACAATGACTGATTCATCGGGAGGTAAATCAGGATTTTCTTCATAATTGCCTGCGAAATCCCTGGCATTAGTATAGAACCCGTAGGTTCCTTCACCATCGGTTGCAGTAAAGTCAATCCAGGGCTCGGTTTCAGAGTAGAGGAAATATCCAACTTCCTGAAAAGCACCGCCGTTGTAATTATACCAGAGTCGAATCAAGCGCACCCCTGATCCATCATCAGTGGCTGCATAAGGAACCTGGAAAGACGTTCCCTGGTACTCGTCCATTTCCGTCACATTGGATTCAGGGACCACAGCGTCCTGGGTTGAGAACACCGCCTCTGAGAAATCGGATTCTACATTAAATTCATCCCGGGCCCTGGCCCGATAGTAATAGATCTGGTTGTGAGTTAATTCAGTGAAGTTGTAAGACGTTACGTCTATCCAGCCGGAATTGGCCACCATATTGGTAAAACCGGGATCTGTGGCGCACTCCAAATAATAGGCTACCGACCCCATCATCGAAGTATCGGAACACTCAACCCAATTGTTCGTGTCTCTGGTGTATTCTGGCTCGGGAAGCATTTCAGGAATTTCCGAAGAGGCTGGAATAAACTTGACCCGGGCGTTGTCATAATAGGGAGCCGGGGAACTGTACGGATCAGGGTCGCCCCACCAATCCACCTGCCGTACACCAAAACTAACCTGGATGGCAGCGGCATCTTCAACCAGCCTGTCCATGAGGGGAAAATCAACCGAAAAGGAGCCAGGACCTCCGAAGTACAAGTTTCCCGAACTTGCCCAAGCACTCCAACCAGACTGACCGGAAGGATCTGCAGTGGATCGGACTTCAGCGCAGGTAAAAATGGGCATTAACCCTCCTCCCCCCATCACCTGATGCCGGTATTCATCATAAGTAAAAATGACATTTTGATAAGGTCCAGCCGGCAAATAGATGACGGGCGATCGCACCATGTTGTAGATAAAATTCTCCGGTCCAGCCAAACCACCGGTGGCATTGACGCAGAACCCTCCCGGTCCATAATCAAACCCATTGGTGTAGCCAGGCAGCTCGGGAACCACTTCTCCGTCATCAATGAAAGACCAGCGAGGTGTTTCGTTCAATGTGGTGCCGGCTTCATTAAGCAAAGGCCAGACCTGGCCAAAGTTGCCCACGGGAGTGCCGGGTATGATCGGATTCCAGGCAACATCCTTATCTGGTTCGAAAGTTTCAGTGGAACCTATTTGGACGAAACCACTTCCCTGGTCAAAAAATACAGCAACGTTGTCAATCTGGGCGGCTCCGTCGGAGCTGAAACCATTCATACAATCAGCCCCACTGACAAAATCATCGGAAGTCACGTGGAACCGCACGTGGAGCATATTTCCATCTTGGTAAAATTCAGGTTCAACAGTGAAAGTTAAATCTTCAACCCATCCCATAGCCATTCCGTCATAGGACAGAACGTTTTCCCAGGTTTCGGTTGATGCATTGTAAACTTCGAAATGAACAAAATCATATCCAGCTTCAGTTTCATAATTAATGATGTAGGTAACATTGACCGTCACGGCAGATGATGGATCAGGCACTTCACCCTGCCATCCCAGGGCGGCATCCATATTGTTACCATAACCCCCTGCCAAATCTTCCGGATCATCAGGACAAGGAGTGTAAAAATCTCCTGCCCAGTAGGCGTGATTATCTGGATTTCCCGGATCCAGGTTTTCGCAATTGAAGGTCTCAATCATCCAGCGATCACCCTCCGTAATGGATGGGGCAGTCAGGTCTTCCGAATACCATCCCTGGGGATCGGGCTGCATGTCAGCAGTCTGGAATTTGCCCTCAAGAGTTCCAGGACCTCCATAAATAATGAAGGTGTCAGCTTTCGCACCGCTTGTGGGAGCCTGCACTGTGTTTGATGGATTGCCATCAACCATTTTCCATTCCGGTGTTTTGGCCTGACCTGGCACAGTCAGAAACAGCAGAAAAATAGTAAAGAAAAGTAAAAGAAGAATCGGGTGTTTTG